>DAOKZM010000358.1:3655-3908 GCA_035325665.1 Thermomicrobiales bacterium
CAGCCCTGGTGGCCCGCGCCGCCCGGCAGTCGGGGATCGTAACATGGAGCGGCGCCGTCAGATCGGCGGGCGTCAGACTTGGAAAGGACTGAGGCAACGATGGCCAACAGATTCCGGCTCGAGCACGTGGCGATCCCGGCTCAGGGGGCGCTGTTCGACGAGACGCTCACCTTCTACCAGCAGATGTTCGGCATGGAGGTCATCCGCGAGGTCAGCGGCGACCGTCAGCACTTCGCCTTCCTGTCGGACGGCA
>DAOKZM010000359.1:0-3892 GCA_035325665.1 Thermomicrobiales bacterium
AAGCTGGGCATTACGTTCGAGTGCAACACGCTGGTCGGGCGTCTCTTCACCATCCAGCAGTTGCTCGATGAGATGGGCTACCACGCCGTTTTCGTCGGCACCGGCGCGGGCTACCCGACGCTGCCTGGCATCCCTGGCGATTCGCTGAACGGGGTCCTGTCGGCCAACGAGCTGCTGACGCGCTGCAACCTGATGCACGCCCGCGAGTTTCCGGCTTACGACACGCCGCCGCCGCGCGGCAAGCGGGTCGCGGTGATCGGCGCCGGCAACACGGCGATGGACGCGATGCGCGTCTGCCTGCGGCTGGGCGCCGAGAAGGTCTTCGCGGTCTACCGCCGCTCGCGCGACGAATGCCCGGCGCGGTCCGAGGAAGTCCACCATGCCGAGGAGGAGGGGGTCGAGTTTCTCTGGCTAACCAACCCGGTCGAGGTGCTCGACGACGGCAGCGGCGGCGTGCGCGGGCTGCGCTGCGTCCGTATGGAGCTGGGTGAGCCGGACGCCTCCGGCCGGCGCCGCCCGGCGCCGGTCGCTGGTAGCGAGCATGACCTGGAGACGGACCTCGTCGTCTTCGCCATCGGCGCCCGGTCCAACCCGATCATAGGCCAGACCTCTCGGCTGAAGCTGGACGAGCGCGGCTACATCAGGGTCGATGAGGACCTCGCGACCTCGGAGGCCGGCGTATTCGCGGGCGGCGACATCGTCACCGGGGCCGCGACCGTCATCGAGGCCATGGGCGCCGGCCGGAAGGCCGCACAGAGCATGAAGGCGTACCTCGGCATCCGCGAGCCCGGCGCCCCCTACGCGGACGACGCCGGAGCGCGCGACAACACACTGTTCGGGATCGATCTCCGGGAGCGCAACTTCGCGCGAGTGCGCGTTGCTGAGGCGGTGCGGTGATGAATGAGATGACGATGACCATCGATGCTCCGGCGCAGCCCGTGTCCAAGGCGGTCACGGTGCTCAAGGAGCACATCGTCGAGGTGATCAGCGACTCCGGCGAGGGCGCCCAGCGCTGCGGGCAATCACTCGGCGCGATCGCCGCGAAGATGGGCAACGGCGTCTGGACGGTCGAGATCATCCCGGCCGAGATCCGGCCGCCGGCCCGTAGCGTCGCGGGCGCGAGCGGCAACCGTATCCGCATCGGCGCCGGCCCAGTCACCAACGGCGGCGACGAGACCGGCCTGGTGATCGCGTTCAACGAGCAGGTTCTGCTCGGCCGCGTACGTGCCGGGGAGTTGCGTTCCGACTGCATCGTGCTACTGGAGAGCATGTGGCGCGAGCACCCGGACCCCAGCATCGCGGCGATGTACGTCGCGACCCACGACGAGCTCGTCCACGCGGGCTACCGGGTCTACGAAATCCCGATGGAGCGCGAGTGCCTGAAGATCGTCCGCGACACGCGGCGCGGCAAGAACATGTTCGCCCTCGGGATGCTCTGCAGCATCTACAGCCTGGACCTGCAGCTCGCGCGCAATCAGATCGAGCTCACCTTCGGCAAGAAGCACGCGAACACGATCGCCTCGAACACGGCCTTGCTCGAAGCGGGCTACCGGTGGGCCGAGGACAACCTCGACTTCAAGTTTCGCGTTCCGGCCGTACGCTCGAGCGAGCCGCAGATCGTCGTCAACGGCAACACGGCGCTCGCGCTCGGCATCCTCGCCTCCGGCATGGAGGTCTGCGCGATGTATCCGATCACGCCGGCCACCTCGACCTCGCACTACCTCAGCGACGTCTTCGAGAAGGTCGGCGGCATCGTCCATCAGGCCGAGGACGAGATCGCCGCCTGCTCGTTCGCCATCGGCGCGTCCTACGCCGGCAAGTGCACGGTCACGATCACCTCCGGGCCCGGATTCTCGCTCAAGCAGGAGGCAATGGGGCTGGCGACGATGGCCGAGATACCGCTGGTCGTCGTCAACGTCCAGCGCGGCGGGCCAAGCACCGGCCTGCCGACGAAGGCGGAACAGGGCGACCTGCTGGCGGCGATGTTCGGCGGCCACCGCGACGCGCCGAAGATCGTGATGGCGGCCAGCACCATCGAGGACTGCTTCTACTCGATCATCACCGCGCGGAAGATCGCCGAAACGTTCAACATGGTCGTGGTCGTCCTCAGCGATGCCAACCTCGCGACCTCGCAGCAGCCCTTCCCGCGGCCGCAGTTCAGCGCGAGCTGGGTCGCCCCGCCGGTCGACCAGAGCGCGATCCCGGCCGGCGCCAAACCCTACGATTGGGACGCGACGACCGGGCTGGCGCGCCGCTTCATCCCCGGCCAGCCAAACGGTATGCACGCGGTGACCGGCCTGGCCCACGGCCGCTTGAGCAACGTCGCCTACGACCCCGAGACCAACGAAGAGAGCCTGCACGCCCGCAGCCTCAAGCTGGCGGCGCTGCAGAAGACGCTCAGGACGCCGCCGGTCTTCGGCGATCCCTCCGGCGAGCTGCTCGTCATCGGCTGGGGCAGCACCAAGGGCGCGATCGAGGAGGCGGTCGAGACGCTGCGCGCCGAGGGCGCGAAAGTGTCGTCGATGCACCTGCGCTTCCTCCAGCCGCTGCCGCCGGGCATCAAGGACATCATGAAGCGCTTCGACCGCGTCATGACGATCGAGAACAACTGGAGCGACCGCCCGGAGGACGCGATCATCGACGAGGACAACCGCCGCTATTCGGCGCTGGCGATGCTGCTGCGCTCGCGCTACCTGGTAGACATCGACTGCTGGAGCCAGGCACGCGGCGAGCCGATCAAGCCCTCGACCATCTATCGGGTGATCCACGACCGGTTGGACGACGAGCCGCGAAGGGAGGGGGAGTCATGAGCATGGCCGCCACCCAATGCCTGCTCCGCATGTACGAGACCCATTACGAGCTCGAGGACTACCAGAAGGGCGTCCCGCGCTGGTGTCCCGGCTGCGGCGACAACGCCATCCTGACCGCCCTCCAGCGGCTATGCCGCGACGAGAACCTGCGGCCGGAGAAGACGGTGTTCGTCTCCGGCATCGGCTGCTCCAGCCGCCTGCCACACTACATGCAGACCTACGGGTTCCACGGCATCCACGGCCGCGCGCTGCCGATCGCCGAGGGGGTCAAGATGGCCCGGCCTGACCTGCACGTCTTCGTCAACACCGGCGACGGCGACTGCTGCAGCATCGGCGCGGCGCACTGGATCCACGCGATCCGCTACAACATGAACCTGACCGTCGTGCTGCACGACAACCAGATCTACGGCCTGACCAAGAAGCAGTCGTCGCCGACGTCGCCGATCGGCACCGTGAGCAACACGACGCCACGCGGCTCCTACCTCGAGGCGCTCAACCCGCTCAGCGACACCCTCGGCGTCCAGAACGTCTCCTTCGTCGCCCAGGCGGTCGACTGGATTCCCGAGGCGCTCTACGCGATCATCTCGGCGGCGTTCCACCACAAGGGGCTCTCGTTCGTGCGCGTCCTGCAGCGCTGCCCGGAGTGGCTGCCCGACGCGTTCGAGCCGTGGATGCGCGAGCCGAGCCGCATCCTGCTGCTCAACCACGAGCGCGGCATCACCGCCAGCCCGACGCTGGCCCGGATCTACAAGAACCAGCAGGAGCACGACCCGCTCGACCTGAACCGAGCGCGCGAGATCGCATCGAGCACCGATCCGATCCCGGTCGGCATCCTCTACCACAACCCCGACGTGCCCTGTTACGAGGAGCTGCGCCACGCCGGGCGGACCCGGACGATCGACATGATTCAACGGGGACTCGAAGCCGAGTTCGACAAGTTCACGGTATGGCCGCAGGAGACGGACGTACCGATGCCGGCCGCCTCGTAGGGCGCCAGCGGAGAATCGAAGGTCGCTATGGAAGCAGGGATTCAGGAGCAGGTTGCGTTCTATCTGACCGGCCGCCGGCCGGGCGCCGGACTC
>DAOKZM010000360.1:0-3861 GCA_035325665.1 Thermomicrobiales bacterium
GAACCCGACGACCCGCTCCCGGACGACGAGAGGGTGTGACGCCCACGCTTCCAGCCCCTGCTCGGCAGCCCACTCCGGCTCGCGGATGCGATGGGTGCGTAGCACGTCGAGCCCCATCGAGGGGGTGTGGACGCTGAACGTCCTCTCACGGACCCAATCGGCCGGGATTCGAGAGTACGTGCCATCCAGGCGCGTGTAGAGGCCGGCGCTGGCGTGAAGGACATAGGTGTCGGCCGGCTCGTCCAGCACCCAGATTCGCGCGAACGCCGCCGGAGCATGGCGCACCAGCGCCTCGGCGCAGGCCTGCAGCACCGCGTCCAGACCGTCCGTCCCGGCCAGCGCGGCGCCGACGTCGGAGCGCAGCGCCGCCAGGCGGGCCTTCGCCGCCGCGGCGCGCTCGGCGCCGACCCGGGCGGTGGCGTCCTCGATGACGCTGACAAGTCCGGTCACATCCCCGCCCTCGCCGATCGGCGCGAAGGTGATGTCCCAGAACGTCTCCCCGTGCTCGGTCGCTACTGGCTGGCCAGCAAGCTGCGCGGTCTCACCGGTCAGCGCGCGATCGAGCGCCGGGTGCAACCCGTCATCGTGGGCGGGCAGCAGGTCGCGGAGGGACGCGCCGGGCGATGGCGACGATTTGCCACCCGACACCTGCCGGGCGAACGCCAGCCAGCTCGCGTTGGCGTGGACCAGCCGCAGCCCCGCGTCGAAGACGGCGACACCCTGCGGGAGCTGGCCGAGCAATGCCGCCAGCATCCGTTGGCTCTCGCGATCGGTCAGCAGCGCGGCAGTCATGCTTCCGGTTCCTGGTGTGCGTGATTGGACAGGGTAGTGCCAGCGGGGCCACAAGCGCCGTAGTCGTGTCCAGGTAGCGGTATTGTGACCGGAAGGCGGCGCTCTGTCCAGTGGGAGGAGCGCGGCACGGCAGGCCGCGTCGGGTACGACGCAGCGCCTGGTTAGCCAGCTGTCTCGTCCGGCGCTCCAACCCTGTCCGGTGGGCTCGTCGGGCCGTCGGCCACCACCTCGCGGATCGTGGCGAGGAGCGATCCCTCTATGTCGTGCTTGGCCACGAACGCGGCCGCGCCGGCCTGCAACGCCCGCCGCCGGGTGGCGGGGTCATCGTAGAGCGTGAGCACGATCACCTGGCTGGCGGACGCCCCGCAGCGTAGTCGCCGCGTGGCGTTGATGCCGTCCATGCCGGGCAGTTGCACGTCCATCAGGACGATGTCCGGCCGCAGCCGGGGCGCCAGGTCGAGTGCGTCCTCCGCCGACCCTGACGTGCCGACGACCCGGACGTCTCCTTCGAGGGCCAGGAGCATCTCCAGCCCCCGCAATAGCTGCGGCTGGTCGTCAACCAACAGCACCGTGATCACGTCCCGCTCCGGAGCTTGAATGGCATCGCTTGTACTCCGTCGATACCGAGCGACTGTTGCCTGCCGCATCGCAGGTGCCTTTCGTTTCGAGCCGCGCGCCGCTGCGCGGTGCCGGTCGCCGTCGACCGGAGTTGCTCGACACCTCCGATCCTAGGCCCGGGCGCGTCGTGTGGCATCGCACTCCCGACCGGGGCGGCCATCCGTCAAAGGGCTGAGCCGCCCGTCGGCTGAAGTGCCGATTCGCGGCGCGCGCGCGCGGCGCACGATACGGGCGTGCCGCTCAGTGCGGCAGTCGGTTCGAGGAGGAATCGATCGATGGAGACGAGGAGGTCTTCCGTGCGCGTACCGCTCAGCACCGCTCGGCTCGCCCGCGCCAGTAGCCACCATCCGTGGCGCACGATCGGACTCTGGATCCTCCTGCTGGCCACGGCATTCGGGGCCGCTGGCACGATGAACCTCGACGCCAGTCCCGCGACGGCAGGCACTGAAGCCACGGAGGCGCAGCACCTCATCGACACGCGCCTTCGCGGAGAGACGGCGCCGCAGGAGTTTCTGATCGTCGAATCGCCGTCGTCGACGACCACCGACGCCGCGTACGGGGCGTTCGTGGACGCGCTTGTCGGCGACCTCCGCGCCGCCGAGGGGATTGCTAGCGTGGCGAGCTATCGCGACGGCGAGGACGGGCTGGTCTCCGACGACGGGCACGTCGCCCTCATCTCGGCGACCCTCAACGGCGACGAGCAGGATGCCGCCGACACGGCCAAGCCATTGGTCGCCATCGTCGATGCGGTCGACGGGACCCAGGGCTTCCGGGTGACCACCGTCGGCTTTGGAAGCGTCGAGGGCGAGATCGGAACACTCCTGGAGGATACGCTCGCGCAGGGCGAAATGATCGGCATCGTCGTGGCGCTGGTGATCCTGATCGTCGTGTTCGGCGCGGTGGTGGCCGCATGTCTGCCGATCATCCTCGCGCTGCTCTCGATCTTCGTCGCGATCGGCGCCACTGCCCTCGTCAGCAACCTGATGGACATGTCGAACTTCATCGTCTTCATCATCACGATGATCGGCCTGGCGGTCGGCATCGACTACTCCCTCTTCATCGTTCAGCGCTTCCGCGAGGAGCGCGCGCGCGGCAACGAGAAGATCGAGGCCATCGCGACGGCCGGCGCGACTGCCAGCCGTACGGTGTTCTTCTCCGGGATGGCGGTGGCCATCGCGCTGGCAGGCATGCTGGTCATGCCGGACGCGACATTCCAGAGCTTCGCCGTTGGCGCGATTCTGGTCGTCGCCACCAACGTGCTTGCCGCGCTGACCCTGCTCCCAGCCGCCCTGGGCCTGCTCGGCGACCGCATCAACTGGCTCACAGTGCCGTTCATCGGCCGCCGCCGCACGGCGGCGACTGGCGACGGCGCGTGGAACCGGATGACACGGCTGGTCACGGCCCGACCGCTCGCCAGCGTCCTCGTCACCGGTGCGTTGCTCATCGCGCTCGTCGTGCCGCTCTTCAGCCTCAACCTGGGCAGCGTCGGCATCAGCACGCTGCCCGAAGACAGCAACAGCCGCCACGCCTTCGACGTGCTCAACGCGGAGTTCTCCGATGGCGTGCTGACCGCGGACATCGTCATTGATGCGCCTGACATCACCGCTCCGGCGGTGCAGCGCGGCATCGCCGACCTGACCACGTCGCTCGACGGCGACGGGTTCTTCGGGTCGTCGAAGCTGGAGACGAACGCGATCGGAGACCTGGCACTGCTGACCGTGGCGATGCCCGGAGACTTCTCGAGCGTCGCCTCGAAGTCCGCGCTCGAGCGGCTGCGCAACGACTACATCCCGGCCGCGTTCGACGGCGAGGCGGCCAACGTGCTCGTCGGCGGACCGACGGCTGACACCGTCGACTCGGTCCAGACGCAGCGCGAGTACCTGCCGCTGGTCTTCGGCTTCGTCCTCGCCTTCAGCTTCTTGCTATTGCTGCTGGTCTTCCGCTCGATTATCGTGCCGTTGAAGGCAGTCCTCATGAACCTGCTCTCGGTCGGGGCCGCCTACGGGATTCTCGTGCTGGTCTTCCAGAAGGGCTTCGGCAACCATCTCCTCGGCTTCCGCGAGTCGCCGGTCATCGAGTCATGGTTACCGCTCTTCCTGTTCGCGATCCTCTTCGGCCTGTCGATGGACTACCACGTGTTCCTGCTCAGCCGGATCAAAGAACGCTATGACGAGACCGGCGACAACGTCGCGTCCGTCACCTACGGGTTGAGCAAGACGACCAGCATCATTACCGGCGCGGCACTCATCATGGTCGCGGTGTTCGCCGGTATGGCGTCGGGAGAGCTCGTCACGTTCCAACAGGTGGGCTTCGGCCTCGCCATCGCCATCATCCTCGACGCCACGATCATCCGCATGGCGCTGGTGCCGGCCAGCATGGAGCTGCTGGGGCGCTGGAACTGGTACTTCCCGAGCTGGCTGGAGTGGCTGCCCGACCTCCGCATCGAGGGGG
>DAOKZM010000361.1:0-1907 GCA_035325665.1 Thermomicrobiales bacterium
GCTGGCGAAGATCGTCGCGACGTCGTCGAGCCACCAGGCCGCCATCGCCAGACCCTCGTGCGCCTCGGCGCTCTCCTCGGCCCGCACCGCTGCCTTGAACTGTGCTAGCCCCGCCTCCCAGGCTGCGTCGGCCAGCGCCTGGTATCCGGCGGCGAGGTGGTCTGTCTCCCGAGCGTGTGAGTCGTTGTGATGCATGCGGCCACCGTGGTTCCGGCGCGTGCGTCGTCGCGCTGCAAGAGTATCGTCCGGTTGGGATCATGATACCGTCAGCCATGCGACGCCTCGCCTGGCGGCGAACGGCGCCACCGGGGTGGGCAGGGCGGTGCGGGCCGCGGCCGCCCGCGCCCCCCCCGCCGTCCCGCTTCCCGCCGCTATATCCCCATCGCCGCGCCGCCGGAGCGCGGGTCGGCGCCGCCGCGCAGCCGGCCGGTGGCCGGGTCGCGGGTGACGGCCTGGACGAATGCGAAGTTGCCGTAGGGGGCGGGGTTCGGGAAGATTTGGAAGCCGCGCTCGGCCAGCTCCGCCTTGACCCAGCTCGGGATGCGCGCCTCGCAGTCGAGCACGTCGCCCTGGCAGTCGAAGCGCGGCGCTGAGACCGCCTCGATCGGCGACAGGCCGTGGTCGAGGACGTTCAGCAGCACCTGCAGCACCCCGGTGATGATCCGCGTGCCGCCGGGAGCACCGAGCGCCAGCACCAGCTCGCCGTCGCGCAGGACGATCGTCGGGCACATCCCCGTGATCCGAGACTTGCCCGGCGCGATCGAGTTCGGCAGCCCCGGCTGCGGATTGGCCGCGTTCATGATGTTGTTCCAGGTGAACCCGTGGCCCGGCGAGACGACCCCGCTGCTGGCGCCGAGCGAGTGCGTCAACGCGATCGCGTTGCCGGCGTCGTCTACGACCGTGATATTGGTCGTCGTCGGCGCTTCCGGGTAGCGCGGCACGTCGAATCGCTCGCCGGCCTTGATCTTCGCGTACCACTCGTCGGCGCGTTCGTCGGAGAGCAGCAGATCAACCGGCACGTCGTGGAATGCCGGGTCGGCGACCATGCCGTACCAGTCATGGTAGGCCGCCTTCATCGCGTGGCCGACCAGGTCGATGTACTCGACGCTGTTGAGGCCCAACGCGGCGATGTCGTCGTGCTCGACGATCTTGAGCGTCTCGGCCATGCAGATGCCGCCGCCGGCCGGCGGGTTGGTCAGCACCGTCTGGCCGCGGTAGGTGACGCGGATCGGCTCGGAGACGCGCACGCGGTAACTCGCCAGGCCCTCGGCAGTGACGTACGAGCCGTTGGCGGCGAGGTCGGCGGCCAGCTCCTTCGCCATCTCGCCCTCGTAGAGCTCGCGCGGCCCGCCGTCGGCCAGCCGCTGGAGCGCGCGGGTGTGGTCGGGGTTCGCGATCCGCTCGCCCGGGTTGTAGCCGGAGCCGTCCGGCTTGAAATAGATCGCCCGCGAGGCCTCGGTCGCCCGCAGCCGCTCGCCGAAACTGATGTGCAGCCCGTAGCCCGGCGTGTTCCACAGCCGCCAGAGCTCGGGCGTGACGACGTAGCCCTCCTCCGAGATGCGGATCGCGTCGCGCAGCGCGTCCTTCCAGGAGATCGTGCCGAAGCGCTCCAGCAGCTCGGCCATCCCGGCGACCGTGCCAGGGGTCATGATCGAGCCG
Organism: Thermomicrobiales bacterium; assembly: GCA_035325665.1. Taxonomy (GTDB): domain Bacteria; phylum Chloroflexota; class Chloroflexia; order Thermomicrobiales; family CFX8; genus JAMLIA01. The sequence continues at coordinate 1,660 of DAOKZM010000361.1, forward strand.
TAGCCGACGTCGTTGACCTGCCCTTCGAGGTGGTAGCCGTAGCCGGTCCAGTCCTGCTCGATGACGATGTCCTGCCACATCTCCGGCGTGGCCTTCGAGCCGGCTGTGCCGTTGAAGTCGACGCAGACCTCCTCGCCGGTCGCGGTCCGCACCGTCGCCGCGCCGAAGCCGCCGATGCCGCACATTTGCGGGTCAACCACCATCTGGACGAACGCCGCCGTCACCGCGGCGTCGATCGCGTTCCCGCC
>DAOKZM010000361.1:1917-3854 GCA_035325665.1 Thermomicrobiales bacterium
TGCTGGCGGCGGCGCTGCTGAATCTGCTGGCCACACCCAGAGGCCTTGCGCCCGGGGGACCTTGGTCGAGCCGGGGGGGGGCCGGGGGGCGGGCGGGGGCGGCGAGCGCCCCGGGGGCGGCGCCGGGTTACCCGCCGTTCCGCAGGACCCCAACGCCGGACTCGACTGCCGGCACCTGTGGCGCCACGACCATCCCACCCACGTCGCTCTCCCTTCCCCTCGTCAGACCTCATCTGAATTGCGTTGCGCGATCATCACCGATCGCCGGGAGCAGGGCAAGCCGCTGTTGTTCCACTGAACCCGAACCGGTGCGACACTGTGTCATCTGCGGCGCGTCTAGCTGGCGAGAGGAGTCGGCATGAAGCTCGGGATCATCCTGCCGGAAGCCGAATACGACATGGGCGGCGCGACGGCGCGCTGGAGCGACCTCGCGGCGATGGCGCGGCTGGCCGAGGATATCGGCTTCGACTCAGTCTGGTTTGTCGATCACCTGATCTACCGTGACGACATGACGATGCTCGACCAGCAGGGGGTCTGGGAGTGCTGGTCGGTCCTGACCGCGCTGGCCGCTATCACCGAGCGCGTCGAGCTCGGCTCGCTGGTGACGCCGACCTCCTTCCGCAATCCGGCCCTGTTCGCCAAGCAGGTCGATACGGTGGATGAGATCGCGGGAGGCCGGCTGATCGTCGGGCTGGGGGCCGGCTACCACGAGGCGGAGTACCGCGCCTTCGGCTACCCGCACGATCACCGCGCCAGCCGCTTCGAGGAGGCGTTCACGATCATCCGCGGCCTGCTGCGCGATGGTCACGTCGATTTCGAGGGCGAGTACTATTCTGCCCGCGACTGCGAGCTGCGCCCGCGCGGGCCCCGCCCGGGGGGACCACCGCTGATGATCGGCTCCCGTGGCCCGCGGATGCTGCGGATCACCCTGCCATACGTCGATATCTGGAACGCCTGGCTCTCGGGCGGCCGTAGCCACCCCGACCAGGCGCCGCCGATGCGCGATCTGGTCGACGCCGCCTGCCGCGAGGTCGGCCGCGACCCGGCGACGCTGCAACGCAGCGTCTCGATCATGGTCGACCAGACCGGCACGCGCGAGATCGGGCCGAGCATGAAGCCGGACAACGCCGACCCGCTGACCGGCTCGCCGGCCGAGATCGCCGCCGGCCTGCGCGCCTTCGCCGCCGAGGGCATCGACCACCTGCAGCTCTATCTCGTGCCGAACACCATCGCCAGTGTCGAGCGCTTCGGAGCCGTCCTGGAGGAGCTCGGTCGCGGCTAGCGGACGACAAATCGCGGTGATATCGCACGGTAGCCCGCCCATCCCTCTGTCATGCTGAGCGGACGCGAAGCATCCGTTCCCCCGTTCGGCCGGGACCGGCGGAGGGACGGATCCTTCACTGCCGGGAGTCCTCGGGGTGCCGGGATACAGCGGAAGGGACAGGCTGCTGAGCGGACGACCGAAGGGGCGACACGACGAAGCCAAGCAACGATACTGCCCCGCGCGCCGGTTGGTCGGAGAGAGCGAGAGGACGTTCTGACATGGGCGAGGTGATCGAGGGCGAGTTCAGCGCGCGGATCGACGATCTGTTCGCGGGGTGGGACACGCCGGACAGCCCCGGCGCAGCGATAGCGGCGCTGCTCGGCGGCGAGGTGGTCCACCAGCGCGGCTACGGGATGGCCAACCTCGACCACGGCATCCCGATCGCGTCCGACTCAGTCTTCCACGTCGCGTCGGTCTCGAAGCAGTTCACCGCCATCGCCGTCGCGCTCCTCGCCGATGAGGGCAAGCTGTCGCTGGGCGACGACATCCGCGACTACGTGCCCGAGATGCCCGACCTCGGCGCGACGATCACCATCCGCCAGTGTATCCACCACACCAGCGGCCTGCGCGACCAGTACGGCCTCTTCCGGCTGGCCGGCTGGCGCGACGACGA
>DAOKZM010000362.1:0-3849 GCA_035325665.1 Thermomicrobiales bacterium
GGTCAAGGGCGACGAGCTGGTGATCGCGACCCACGGGCGCTCGTTCTGGGTGCTCGACGACGTGACGGTCCTGCGGCAGCTGGCGCGGGAGGCGGACACGGGCGCGGCGCGGCTGTTCGCCCCGAAGCCGACCGTCCGGCTGCGGCGCTACCGTGGCTTCGGCGGGGCGCCGGTCAAGGGGGTGGTCAACTACGGCTCGGCCGGCACCAGCCAGGTGCTCTACGACCCGGTCGATCGACCGGACGGCACGGTCGGACACAACCACCTGACGGCCGGCAGCAACCCGCCGGACGGTGTCGTCATCCAGTACTTCCTGCCGGCGGCGCCGGATGGGCCGGTGACGTTGACGATCCTCGACGCCGAGGGCAATGAGGTCCGCAGCTACCGCAGCGACGCCGAGCAGGCACCGCGGCCGACCGCGCTGGCGGGCCTCAACCACTTCGTCTGGAACATGCGCGAGGCCGGCGCCGAGCCGGTGACGAGCGGCTTGCAGGCGTGGGATCGGCCGGACGGGCCGAAGGTGCTGCCGGGGCAGTACCAGGCGCGGCTGGAGGTCGATGGCGTCGAGCAGACCCAGGCGTTCGAGGTGCTGCGCGACCCGCGGATCGAGACGAGCGACGCCGACCTGGCCGCCCAGCGCGACATGCTGCGCGAGCTGCGCGACCGGCTGAGCGAGACGAACCGAACGATCAACCGGATCGGCGCGCTGCTCGACCAGGTCGCGAGCTGGCAGCGCGGCGGCGGACGCGGCCGAGGCGGCGCTGCGCGACATCGACCCGGGCGTGATCGACGTCAACATCCACCAGTCGCAGCTGTGGCCGAGCGGGATCCACGAGAAGCTCGGGGCGCTGCTGGACTCGGTCGATGGCGCGGACTATGCGCCGCCCCAGCAGGCGCGCGAGGTGTTCGCCGAATTGAACGAGCAGCTCGACGCGGCGCGGGCACGGCTGGAGGAGGTCGAGGGGGCCGAGGTGCGGGCGCTCAACGACGCGATCGCTGCCGCTGGCCTGCCGGTCGTCGGGGCTGGCAACGCGACGTAACCTTAGGGGAGGCGGCGGCTCGACGGGGAGCCGCCGGGCGGCGTGAAAGGAACACGACAGGGCATGTCACTGAGGGCTCCGTATCAGAACGAACCGTATACCGACTTCTCGGTCGAGGAGAACCGCGCGAAGATGCGCGAGGCGCTCGACGCGGTCGGCAAGCAGCTGGGGCAGCGCTACCCGCTGGTCATCGGCGGCGAGCGGCGCGAGACGGGTGAGTGGATCACCTCGACCAACCCGGGCAATCCCTCGCAGGTGGTCGGCGAGGTGGCCAAGGGCCGGCCCGAGGACGTCGAGGCCGCGGTCGCGGCGGCCGAGAAGGCGTTCAAGAGTTGGCGGAAGATGAGCGCGACCGGCCGCGCCAGCACGCTGTTCAAGATGGCCGGGATCGTCCGGCGGCGCAAGCTGGAGCTGGCCGCCTGGATGGTCTACGAGCTGGACAAGCCGTGGGACGAGGCCGAGGGCGAGGTGGCCGAGGCAATCGACTTCCTGGAGTACTACGGGCGCCAGGCGTTCGAGCTGGACAAGCCGGTGCCGCTGGCGCACCTGCCGAACGAGGCGACCCAGATGGTCTACGTCCCGCTCGGCGTCGGCGTGATCATCCCGCCCTGGAACTTCCCCTGCGCGATCCTGACCGGGATGACGATGGCGCCGATCGCGGCCGGCAACGCGGTGATCCTCAAGCCGGCCAGCAACACGCCGGTCATCGGCTACAAGATGGTCGAGATCATGGAGGAGGCCGGGGTGCCGGCCGGGGTGATCAACTTCCTGCCCGGCAGCGGCAGCGAGATCGGCGACGCGCTGGTCGAGCACCCGAAGGTGCGCTTCGTCGCCTTCACCGGCTCCAAGGACGTCGGCGTGCGCATCTACGAGCGGGCGGCGAAGCTCCAGCCGGGGCAGCGCTGGCTCAAGCGCGTGACCGCCGAGATGGGCGGCAAGGACGCGATCATCGTCAACGACGACGCCGACCTGGACGCGGCGGCGGAGGGGATCGTCACCTCGGCGTTCGGCTTCAGCGGGCAGAAGTGCTCGGCAGCCTCGCGGGCGATCATCCACGAGGGGGTCTACGACGAACTCGTGCCGAAGATCGTCGAGCGCGCTGAGAAGGCGGTCACGGTCGGCCCGGGCGTTGAGGGCGAGGCGTCGATGGGCGCCGTGGTGGACAAGAAGCAGTACGACTCGATCCTGAAGTACATCGAGATCGGCAAGAACGAGGGCCGGCTGGTGCTCGGCGGCGAGCCAGCGGCCGAGGAGGGCTACTACATCGAGCCGACGATCTTCGCCGACGTCCCGCGAGACGCGCGGATCGCGCGCGAGGAAATCTTCGGCCCGGTGCTGGCGCTGGTGAAGGCGAAGGACTTCGACGAGGCCCTGGACATCGCCAACGACTCGGAGTACGGGCTGACCGGCTCGGTCTACGCCCGCGACCGGGCGGTGCTGGAGAAGGCGCGCGAAGAGTTCGAGGTCGGCAACCTCTACCTCAACCGCAAGTCCACTGGCGCGATGATGGGCGTCCACCCGTTCGGCGGGATGAAGCTGAGCGGGACAAACACGAAGGGCGGCAGCCCGGACTATCTGATGGCCTTCGTCGAGGCCAAGTCGGTCGGCGAGCTGCTGTAGGGGGCGGAGGCGAGGGGCGCCCCCGCTCTCTGTCATTCTGAGCGCAGCGAAGAATCCGTCCTCCTGCGTTGGCTGGAGGCGAACAGAAAGGAAACGGATCCTTCGCATTCGCTCAGGATGACAAAGAGCGGGGTGGCTGCCGGGCGAGGGGCGGCCCTTGTCCTGTCATTCTGAGCGCAGCGAAGAATCCGTCTCTCGAAGGGGTTCTGGTTCACGGCAGGAATGCAGGGTCGGGTATGGAGCGACGTGGACGTCAGTACTGGGTCTACATCATGGCGAACCTCCACCGGACCATCTACGTTGGCGTGACGAATAACCTCCAGCGGCGTGTGCTGGAGCATAAGCGCGGGACTGGCAGTGCCTTTGTTTCCCGGTACGGGTTGGGTGAGCTGGTCTACTACGAAGAGCACAGGTACATCAACGACGCTATCGATCGGGAGAAGCAGATCAAAGGATGGACGCGCGCGAAGAAGACAGCGCTGATCGAGTCGATGAATCCCCTGTGGGACGACTTCGCGCGCGAGTGGGAATGAACGTCGCGTTTAGCCGTCGGTCAAAGAGATCATGACGGACCAGCAGCCACCCTCGCCTCCTGTCATCCTGAGCGAATGCGAAGGATCCGTTTCCTCTCCTCGTTCGCCTCCAGCCACCAGGGGGAGGACGGATTCGTCGGCTGCGGCCTCAGGATGACAGAAGAAAGGGTTGGCTGCCGCTCGACGGTGGCCATCGGGAGAAAAGGGTAGCTGCCGCGCGGCGGTGGCCCGCGGCTGAGGGGCGGCTGCTGCTCCGACAGCAGCGTCCAGTCTGCCGATAGTCAGGCACCAGCGAGAAAGGGAGTATCCGCCGTGGCGTCTGCGAGCTCTCCGGCCAGCCAGGCCTTGCCGGCCCGGCTGTCGGCGAAGGTCAATCCGGTCTTCCGCAAGGGCATCCTCGTCGCGACGAACAACCGCGCCGTCGCGAAGGTCGTCCGGCGCTACGGCATGCGCCTCGGCGGCGCGCGCTTCGTCGCCGGGGAGGACTTCGACCTGGCCGTGCCGGTCCTGCGGCGGCTCAACGAGCAGGGGCTGCTGACCAACACGACGCTGCTCGGCGAGGCGGTGCGCGACGAGCGCGAGGTCGCGGCCGTCGTCGCCGAGTACGAGCGCGTGCTCGACCGGATCGCGGCCGAGGGGCTGGAGACCAACATCGC
>DAOKZM010000363.1:0-1517 GCA_035325665.1 Thermomicrobiales bacterium
GCTATTCGCCCGTTTCTTCAGCTCGGCCAATGGCGGCAGCCTGATCAACCACTTCTACGCGGTCGCCGGCCAGCCGGTTACCCGGACCCAGCCGGGCAAGCCGATCAACGACATGCCGACCATCTTCGACCGACTCGAGGCGGCCGGGGTCTCCTGGAAGTTCTATGTCCAGAACTACGAACCCAACCTGACCTATCGCACGGTCGATCAGTACCCCGGCAATCGCGGCTCGCAGATCGTCTGGGTGCCGCTCCTGATGATGGATCGCTTCATCGACGACCCGGAGCTGAACAGCCACATCGTCGACATGGACGAGTACTACCGCGACGTGGCAAACGACACGCTACCAGCTGTCGCCTTCATGGTGCCGTCCGGCCCGAGCGAGCATCCGCCATCCAACATCCAGTCCGGCCAGCGCTTCGTGCGCTCGCTGATCCAGCCGCTGATGCGTAGCCCAGCCTGGTATTCATCGATGTTCCTCGTCGTCTACGACGACTGGGGCGGCTGGTACGACCACGTCGCGCCGCCGGTAGTGGACGAGTACGGGCTGGGGTTCCGGGTGCCGGGGTTCATGGTTGGCCCCTACGTCCGGCAGGGCGTGGTCGACCACACCGTCCTCGACTTCACCTCGATCCTGAAGTTTGTTGAGGATAACTGGACCCTCGAGCCGCTGACCGAACGGGACGCCAACGCCAACAGCATCGCCAGCGCGTTCGACTTCGGCCAGCCACCTCGCGAGCCGGCCTTCATCCCCTGGGACCGACCGTCGTCGGCGACGGTCGAGCAGCCACGGAGACGCGTCGTCTATATCGCCTACGGGGCCGCGATCGGATTCGGCCTCCTGCTCGCCGCTGGCATCGCCGCCGGAGCGGTGGCCCGCCGGTCGGCGCGGCGAGAACGGGGGCGCGAGACGTGAGTGGCCTGCTGCGCTGCACGATCGCCGGCCTCGCCGTCGCCGCACTGGCGATCCTCGGGTCGCCTGCCGCGCGGGCCGAGTCTCCCGCGCCGGATGCGGCCCCGCGCGCCACGCGGCTCGTCATCCAGCCGCTGGCGCCGGTCGGCGTCGGCGAGAAGCCGCGCATCGTCGTGCGGCTCACGCTCGCGACCGGGGAAGTGTCCGGCGCCGTCGAGAACGAGGCGCTCCAGCTGCTGATCGACGGGCAGCCGGCCCGGCGGGTCCGCACCGACGCTAGCGGCCAGGCGACCATCCCGGTCCGCGGCGACCTGACGGTCGGGCAGCACCGGGTCGAGGTCGTCTACGGCGGCTCGCGGTCGCTCGGGCCGTCTCGCTCCTCGGCGACGTTGACGATCCTGCCGGCCACGCTCGTGATCCAGATCATCCCGGCACTGCCAGACGTCCAGTTCTCGATCGACGGGCAGGTAGTGACCTCTGACGACAGTGGGGTCGTGCGGCTCGACCTCGACCGGCCGGGCAAGCACCACATCGAGCTGGTGACGACCGAGATCCGCGACGACGCGATGTGGGCGACGTTCAGCCGCTGGCGCGACGAGGTGTT
>DAOKZM010000363.1:1539-3822 GCA_035325665.1 Thermomicrobiales bacterium
ACGCCAGATCGCGATGTCGACCTGCCGGTCCGCGAGCCACTGCAGATCGGCTTCGACGTCAAGTACCGCGTCTCCTGGTCGTACGTGGACCTCGACGGTCAGGCCGTGGATCCGGCGCGGGTGGAGTCGATCACGATCAAGGGCACCCACGGCGTCGTCCACCAGATCCGCGACGACGAGCCGATCTGGCTGCTGTCGACCCGCATCGTGCGGCTGCGCAGTAGCCTGGAGGAGGCGAAGATCCAGTGGGGCGTCGAGAGCGTGATGATCGACGGCGCCAACGTGGTGAACCAGGGTCAGCACCGCTTCTTCGTCAGCCGCGGCGACAACTGGTCGATCTCGCTGCTGCTCTACGCCGCGCGCATCTCGGCGCGGGACGCGCTATTCGGCTTTCCGCTCGGGTCAGGGTTCACGCTGCAATCGCCGGACAACCAGATTCGCGCGGTCGACGGCGGGCCAAACCAGCAGGTGACCGTCCCCGGGCTGGCGCGCGGGCACTACGTTGTCGCTGTCTCCGGTGCGCCGGGGTCCGCCCCGCCGGTGCCGGTCGCGATCACCCGCGAGCAGGACGTGCGGCTGAAGGTGATCAGCTACTTCGACCTGGGGGTCGGGGCCGTGCTGTTCGGATCGATCGGGCTGGGCCTGCTCTTCCTTGGACGGCCGCAGATCCTCCGGCGGATACCGAATCCGCTGCGCCGCACGCGCCGCCTGGGCGGGGAGTGGGTCACCGCGCTGCTGCTGTTCGTCGTGTTGGCCGTGCCGGTGCTGGGCGTGAGCTACATCATGACCTTCCACCGGCCGGCGCCGTCGCCTGACACGGGCACGGAGGGCGTCGTCTCGCTCGTCCGGCCCAGATGGGACGGCCTCCGGTGATGCGGGCGCGCGGCCGGCTGCTGGTGTCCTTGGCGCTCCTCGCGTTCGTCGGCGCTTCGCTCGACGCGCCGGGTGCGGGCGCTGCTGCAGTCCACGACCCGACGCCGGTGCTGGCCTACTACTACATCTGGTTTACGCCGGGGTCGTGGGACCGGGCCAAGACGGACTACCCGCTGCTCGGCCGCTACTCGTCCGACGACGAGGAGGTCATGCGCGAGCACGTCCGGCTGGCCAAGGCGGCCGGGATCGACGGATTCATCGTCAGCTGGAAGAGCACCGACGCGCTCGACCGCCGGCTCGACATGCTCGTCACCGTCGCCGCCGAGGAGCGGTTCAAGCTCGCCATCATCTACCAGGCGCTCGACTTCGAGCGCCGGCCGCAGCCGGTGGCGACGATCGGCCGCGACCTCGACCGTTTCATCGAGCGCTACGCCGGCAACCCGGTCTTCGACCTGTTCGACAAGCCGGTGGTGATCTGGTCCGGCACCTGGGAGTTCGCGGCAGCCGACATCGCCCTGACGACGCTGCCGCGCCGTGACAAGCTGCTGATCCTGGCCTCGGCCCGCAACACGAATGAGTACGAGCAGATCGCTTCGGCGGTGGACGGTGACGCCTACTACTGGTCGTCGGTCGATCCCACGACCTACCCGGGCTATCCCGAGAAGCTGGCCGAGATGTCCACCGTCGTCCACGAGCACCGGGGGCTGTGGATCGCGCCCGCCGCGCCCAGATGAACGCCGCGATGGCGTCCTCGCCGGATGCGGTCGGGCTGATCAGCTGGAACGAGTTCAGCGAGAACAGCCACGTCGAGCCGAGCACGCGCTATGGCGACCGGGCGCTGCGCGTCATCGCTGACCTGCGCGGCGCCCAGGCGCCCCAGCTGCGCTCGGTCGATTCCAGCGAGCCGGCTATCGCCGACATCCGCGTCTACCCGCTGGCGATCGTCGGGGCGACGCTTCTCGGCTTTGCCGCGTTGCTGGGGCTGCTCCTGCGCCGGGCGCGGAGCCAGTCCCGTGGCGACGGCGAGGACGACGCCCGAGCGGACGAGGAGGTGGCGCGTTCGCATCCCTGACCAACGTCGCCCACCGGCATCGCCGGATGCCGCTGCTGCCGTCTCGTGTAGCTCCGAGGAGTGACCCATGAACCGACTGTACCATCGCCAAACACTGCTTGTCCTGCTCGTGCTGCTTGCTAGCGTGCTGGCGGTTGGCCGTGTCGTTGCCTGGCCGGCCGTCGTCTTCGGCGCGCCGCCAGAGGACGACCCGATCGGCCAGACGCGCGCGGCGATGCGCTTCGGCCTGCCGGCCGATATTGCCGAACTGCCCGCTGGCGCGATTCCGAGGGCCAGGGGGCAGGATGGCGCCGCTGGCCCCTTCCAGCGCGTCAGTGACGACTCCGACGCGATCTCGG
>DAOKZM010000364.1:0-3818 GCA_035325665.1 Thermomicrobiales bacterium
CGCAGGACGGCGTCACTCAGGACGGCGTCACGCAGGTCGGCGCCACGCAGGTCGTCGAGCTCGGTCTGGATCTCCTGGGCCTGCTGCTCCAACTGCGGGCGCTGATCGGGCTGGGTGATCTGGTACTGCTGGCTGATCTGGGCCAGATTCTGGCGCAGCTGCAGCTCGCGGACCTTCCAATAGTCACGCCGCTCGATCTTGTCGCCGTTGACCGACGCAACCTCGCTGCGCGGGTAGAAGTAGTACTGGTACGCCGCGCCAACCAGGAGCGCCAGGATGACGACCACTCCGGCGACGCCGGTAGCGATGTAGAGCAGGCGCTTCTGGCGATCCTCGCGCTCGCGACGGGTGACCCGCCGCTGCGACTTCGCTCCGGCCCGGGACGACCCGATCCGGGTACGTTCACGAATTCGATCTAGCATGCGGGGAATCTCGCTTCGCTGAAGCCGGACGCAGGCAGGAAATCGGGGCCGGTGGCGGGTAGCCACCGGGCCCCGGCGGACCAATCGCGCCGGCCGATACCAGCGACGCGAGAGGTCACACTCCTACTCGGCGCTCTCGGGCTGCGGACGCGGCTCCCGGTCGCGGAAGTCCTCACGCGGCGGGCGGTCGCCGAAGCTGCGCGGCCCACGGTCGCCGAAGTCGCGAGGCCCGCGGTCGCGGCCACGGCCGCCACGCTCGCCCCGGCCGCCACGCTCACGACCCTCACGCGAGCCCTCGGTGAAGGAGAGCAGGGCAAGGTGACGGGCGCGCTTGATCGCCGTCGCCAGCGAGCGCTGGTGCTTGGCGCAGGTGCCGCTCTTGCGCCGCGGCTCGATCATGCCGCGGTCGGAGATGTAGCGCCGCAGGCGCGGGACGTCCTTGTAGTCGACGTGCTTGATGCCGTCGACGCAGAAGCCGCAGACCTTGCGGCGAGAGAAGGAGCGGCCCGGGCCGCTGCTCACGAAGCGGCGCGGCCTCGGCCCCGCCCCCGACTGCTCGCCCTGGGGCGACTGTCGCTCTTCCATCTACTGTTCCTCGTCTTTCTGGCTATCCCGACAGCGCTGGCGCGCTAGAACGGGACGTCGTCGATATCGTCGTCGTAATCGTCGAACGGGTTCTTCTGCTGGCTCTGCTGGCCTTGCTGCTGCGGCTGGCGGCCGCCGCCCTGCGGCGCGCCGCCGGCTGGGCCACGGTTGTCCCGGTTGTAGCCTCCGCTGTAGGAGCCGGCGCCTTCGCCCATCGCCTCGTCGCGCGGTGTGAGATTCATGAAGTTGTCCGCTGTGACATCGACGCTAGTGCGCTCGACACCATTCGCGTCGGTGTACTGGCGGATCTGAAGCTGGCCCTCGACCAACACCCTGCTGCCCTTGTGCAACCATTCGTTGGCGTTCTCAGCCAGCATGCGGAAGAGCGTCACCCGGAACCAGCTGGTCTCGTCCTGGTACTGGCCCTCCTGGTCGCGACGCCGTCGGCTAACCGCCATCGAGAATGTCGTGATCGGCGTCCCGTTCTGGCTGTAGCGCATCTCCGGGTCGCGGCCGAGATTCCCGACGAGAATCACACGACTGAAGCCTCGCGACATGACGCTCTCCTGTTCCACTTCCTGCCTGACGCCGGACGATCGGCTAGGCGGTCTCCGGGCTCGCGTTCCCGTAGCAGTGCGTCGCGACGAGCGTGCCGCTCGCATCGTACAAGTACGCGCAGTCACCCTCATCGTTCCACCAGCGCAGCGCCTGACCGACGTATAGGTCGGCTGCGCTGTCGTCGCCATTGGCCATGTTCACGCGGACGCTGCCGCCGGCCGGGAGCGCGAACGCCGGGAACACGTAGGTGTGCTTCTCGCCATTGTCGGCGAGCTTCCAGCCTTCGAGCTCGACATCGGCGTCGCCACCGTTGCGGATGACAACCCACTCGTGGTCGCCGTGGTCGTGGCCGTCGGCGTCGTGATGCACCTCGGCAACCTCGACACCGCTCGCCGGAGCGGCCTCCGCCACCTCAGCGGCAGCCGCCGGGGCGGTGGCCGCTGCTGGAGCAGCCTCGGCAGGCGGGGCGGCGGGAGCGGCTTCCGCCGGCTGGGCGACGCGGGCCGGCGCCGGGGCGGGCTCGCCGCGGCGGAAGCCCTCGCCACGCGGCCGTTCCTCGTGCTCGGTCAGGACATCGTACCGCGCGATCAGGTGACGGATCACCTGATCGTCCAGGCGCAGGTCGCGCTCGACCTCGTCGATCGCCTCGGTCGTCGCGTGGAATCGATAGAGGACGTAGAAGGCGTCGGTGTGATCCTGGATCTGATAGGCCAGGCGGCGGCGGCCCCAGGGGTTCTGGCTGTTGGTCGAATCGACCGTGCCGTTCTGAGCGGTGATGTAGCCCGAGACGCGATCGACGACCTGCTGGAGGCCTTCTTCTGTCACGGTCGGTGCAACGACGAGCATCATCTCGTAGTCGCGAACTTGGGGATCAGCGTGCTTGCGCAACGCGTGCTCCTTCCTCCCGGTAGTTGCGACGCTCAGAGCGCGGGTGGTGGTTGCGCGACCCACCCGACCGGCGGCGCAGAAAGGCGACTATCCATCTGTCTCCATCGCGGCCCACGCCGCGACAACCGGGAAGTGTAACAGATTGCGGAGCAGCCGATACCTAATCGAGAGGAACCGCAGCGTCACAGCGCGGAAACCGAAGGTCTCCCGGGTCCTGATTGGCGTCCCGGCTTGCCTGGCACGAGGTCACCGTCCAGATACCGCTCCCGAACCGATCGCGAGTCGCGTCGGCATATCGCAGCACCACACCGTCGCCGGTTGTCCGATAGATAGCCGTGACGATGTCGCCCTCGACCATCTGCTGGTGAGTGACGAGTTCGGCGCTCCTGCCTGCTATCACTGCGGCGACGAAGCAGCGGCGCGCGTCCTCGCCATTATCACCTTGTGGGCCATCTAGTGATACCGCGACGCCACACGACGGCAATGGCGCGCGGTTGAGCACCTCATCTGGGGTGTGCTCCGCAAACGTGAAGACCGTGAATGCGGATGGTTCGGCGGTATCAGGCATCTGCGTCACTCTTCCGGGTGTCGCCGAGATGCGGCAGGCTCGATCCGGTGTCGTTTCATCACACCACTTGGCGAGCGCTTCAGGGGCGAGTGCGAGGCTGAACGTACCGTCGGCTAAGACCGTCTCATCGACCATCCATCGTGGTTCCGAATCACCCACAAACGGTCCGGCGAAAATCGAGACGCTTGTCTCCGGAGGGAACCCACGGCCGCGCAGGACGATCGACGTATCGCCATGGCCATAGTCCAGGGTAATCGTCACAAGCGCCCGGTCGTCGGTAAACGCGCTGATCTCGGGCACCGAGAAAGTCGCCGTTGCCGCTGGCCCGTCGACGCTAGGCGATAGCGGTATCGCCCCGACAAGTTGCTGGATGCGATCGAGCGCGACGTCATCCGGCACGACGCCGAAGACGAAGTAGCAAACGCCGTTCCCGCCCCAGCGGTAGTCAGCGACGGGCATTCCGTCCTTCGTCACCGCGTGAGTCTCGCGCACGAACTTACCGCCCAACTCGATGGTTTGTTGCTCGGTGATCTCGGGACCGTTCTCGCCGGAGAAGTCAACGCATGCGCCCAGATGCTGGTGAAACTGGATCGGCTGCGCAGCGCCGTAGTAGAGGTAGTAGGCGGCGACTCCAGCTACCTGTGCCGGTGTGCCCGCGTCCGACAGTACATCGACGCTCGTTAGCTCGATGCCGTCCTCCCCAAGTACGGGTTCGGCTAGAACGAACGGCACAAACGGTCGCGCCTCGTTGAACGTGCTATAGGAAGTCCTGACGGTCGGTGACGGACTTACGAAGG
>DAOKZM010000365.1:0-1923 GCA_035325665.1 Thermomicrobiales bacterium
GGGCGCGGGTGCTGGTGCCCTCGCCCTCGCCGCAGGGCTTCGCCGAGCCGCCGGCCACGACGACGATCCGGCCGCTCTGCGCCGCGTCTTGGACTTCGTCAACGAACGCCTGCATCGCCGGGCCGCTCGGATCCATCAGCAGGTCGCCGCCGAGGACGAGGGTGGCATTGCCGTCATAGCTCATCGACCCGGCGCCGTCGTAATCGAGTTCATCAACGACGCCACCGACCGAGACATCACGGTCTACCAGGTCGTAGCTGACGTCGTCGCCGGCAGCCATGATGTGGGTGTCTATGTTCTGGGCCGAGAGGGTGTCGTTCGGGCCAACCCATTCGAACGACGCTTCGAGCGACTCGCCGTCGATGATGGCGACGGCGGAATCGCCGAAGACGTTGTGGACGGTCGTGTCGTTGGTGATCTGGACGCCGGTGGCATAGTCGATGCCGACGCCGACCTTGCTCTCACCATCGTTCCGTTCGTCCGCCTGGGCGACGACGTTCAGCAGCCGGCCGAAGCGGCCGCGCTCGAAGAAGTGCTGGTCGGTAATGGCGTTCTGCGAGGAGAAGATCAGACCGCGGGTGACGTCGTCCGGGCCGGTCTGGTCGTTCGCCCACCAGACGATGACCTTATCCTTCTCCAGCGCGTTGTAGGGCCAGCCCGGATCGGTGTAGCCGTTGATCATGTCGACCGACTCGACCGCCGCCCCAGCGCTGGTGCCGCCAAAGACGACGCCGTTAGCATATGCGTCGGCCATCGCGTCCTCGACGGTGCTGTTGGCTAGCACCTCCATCGCGATGCCCTGGTCGCCACCGAGGATGTAGACACCGTCAGTCTCGAAGCTCTCGAGGAGCGCGACCGCCGCCTCGCCCTCCGGACCCTCGGTCTGATTACGCATGAACAGGTGCAGCAACGTCGCCGTGCAGCCGCCGGGGAAGACACTCTCGTCGACGACAGCGTCGCAGGCGGCTTCGATCTGGTTCGTCCGGATCTGCGCGAGCGCCGTATTCTCAGCGAGATCAGCCGGGTCGTTGCCGTACGATGACGGCTCAACCAGGATATCGACCGTGTCGCCGGAGGCGTGATCGATGACAATCTGGGCGAAACCCTTCAGCGACGTGGTCGTGTAGCCGCCGCCGATCGGGACGAGCGTTTCCTCGCCTGGCACAGCCGCGCTTGTCGTGCCAGCGACCGACATGACGAGCAGCGCGACGAGCGCCAGCACGAAGACCGTGCCGCGGCGTCGCCGATGCGTCCGTGGAATTCCCACAAGCCACCCCCTATGTTTCGCGCCCGGCGGGCGCATGGCGAACCGAAGTCCGCGAAGGGTAGCCGGGGTGGCGAGAACTCGCAAGCGTCGCACGCCGGCGCGAGCCGAGCTAACGCAGGAAGTCGAGGCCGTACTTATTGAACAGGCAGTCGACGATGTCGTTGGAGACGCGCGAGACGATGGGATCCTTCTGGGCGCTGTCGTCACCGGCGAGGACGATCAGCTCGCTGTTGGTGAGCGTCTTGCTGACATCGAGCGCGCAGTCGCTGGCGTCCTCGATGATCGGGTTGAGCAGGAAGACGAGCGCGCCGGGAATCCGCGTCTCCAGACAGGTCCGCATCACCTCCTGGGTGAACGACGTGTCGTCCATCGACAGGCTGATCAGCAGCTCCGGCGTCAAGTTGCGTTCCAGGCAGCCCTGGATCGAGTCACCATCCTCGACCGCGACGGTCGGCGGGATGAACGGGGTCGGCGTGGGGGTCGGGCTGGGTGTCGGTGTCGGCGTCGGAGTCGGAGACGGGGTCGGCGAGGGGGTCGCGGTCGGCGTCGCGGTCGGCGTCGGCGTCGGGTCCGGGCCGCTCAGCGGCGAGCAGGCCGCAAGCAGCAACAGCGCGACGCCGAGCGTTAGTCCGAGGATGTAGACCGGGCGATCCCTC
>DAOKZM010000365.1:1933-3626 GCA_035325665.1 Thermomicrobiales bacterium
ATCCCTCATCACCCCTCCAGTCGCTAGCGGCCGCACGGCGCCAACCCGGCGCCGCGCGGCGGATGCCGGTCGGTCGAGAGGCTACTGCAACGGGATGCCGAGTTGGTCGGAGACGCAGGCCAGCGTCGACTGGGTCAGGGACTGGATCGTCGCCTGATCTCCGGCCTCGATCTGCTGCATCTGCTCGTCGGTCAGGCCCTTGCTGGCGGTCACGCCGCAGTCGGCCGTCTGCTGGATGATCGGCTCGGCCTGGGCGACCAGGCTGGCCGGCAGGGCTGTCTCGAGGCAGTCGCGATAGACACCGGTGGCGGTGGCGGTCGTGCCGTCGCGCAGCTCCTGGACCATCGCCGGGGTCGTCTGCTCCTGCAGGCAGGAGCCGATCGCGCCGACCTCGCCCATGTCGGTGGCCGGCGACGCAGCCGTGCCGGCCGGGCTGGTCGCCGCGGTGCTGCCGGTCGTGGCGCTCGTCGCGGTCGCCTCGTCGGTGCTGTCGCTGCCGCAGGCGGCCAGGCCGGCGACGAGCAGGACGGCAACCGCGCTCAGGAGCAGCATGGACCAGATCGAGCGGTTGGTGGTTCGAGTGGGCATTCTCGTGATCTCCCTTGTCTCTCCCATGATTCCCCGTGGTCGTGTGGGTCCCGTCGCGCCATGGCGGCGCATTCAGGGTCCTGCTTACGCACGAGTGGGGCCACGCGCCGGCCGGCAGGGGGGCTGCGGCTCAGATGGCGCTGAGGGCGGCGACGGGGAGTGGGGTGTCGCTGGTCGATCCGGCGATAGTCGCCGCGATGTCGGCGGCGTCAATCGTCTCCTCGGCGATGAGCCGCTCGGCGAGCCGGTCGAGGGCATCACGCTCGCGGGCGAGGATGCCCGCCGCGGTCGCCTCGGCATCGGTGAGCAGCCGCTGGGTGGACGCCTCGGCACGCTGGAGGAGGTCGTCGGAGACGTCGCCCCCCGCGCGGGTAATCTCGCGGCCGAGAAAGACGTGCTCCTCGCCGAGGCCGATGAAGTACGGGCCGAGGTCGTCGCTCATGCCCCACAGCCCGACCATCCGCCGCGCCAGCGACGTCGCCTCTTTGAGGTCATTCTGGGCGCCAGTCGAGACGTCGTCGAAGATGAGCCGCTCGGCGACCCGGCCGCCCATCAGGATCGCCAGCCGGCCGGCCAGGTGGCGGCTGGTCCAGGTCACGCGGTCCTCGACCGGCGCCTGGACGGTGACGCCGAGCGCCTGACCACGCGGGACGATACTGATCTTGCGCAACGGATCCGCCCCATCGGTCATCGCCGCGACCAGGGCGTGGCCGGCCTCGTGATAGGCGAGCAGCCGCTTCTCCGCGTCGGAGATGAGCGTCCCGCGCCGGTTGCCGAGGACGATCTTGTCCAGCGCGGCGTCGATGTCGGCCGGCTCGACCTGGCTGGCGCGGCGCGCGACGGCGTTCAGCGCTGCCTCGTTGACCAGGTTAGCCAGGTCGGCTCCGGCGAAGCCGGGCGTCACCTGGGCGATCTTTGCCGCGTCGATCTCCGGCGCGGCGGGGATGCCGCGCAGGTGGATGCCGAGGATCGCCTCGCGCGCCTTGCGGTCGGGCAGGTCGAGGGCGACCTGTCGGTCGAAGCGGCCCGGCCGCAGCAGCGCCGGGTCGAGCACGTCCGGCCGGTTGGTCGCGGCGATCACGATCACGTCCTGGTTCGGTTCGAA
>DAOKZM010000365.1:3636-3815 GCA_035325665.1 Thermomicrobiales bacterium
AGCAACTGGTTCAGCGTCTGCTCGCGCTCGTCGTTCGAGCCGCCCAACCCGGCAAACCGTTGCCGCCCGACGGCGTCGAGCTCGTCGACGAAGATGATCGACGGGGCGGCCGCCTTGGCCCGCTCGAACAGGTCGCGCACGCGCGACGCGCCGACGCCGACGAACATCTCGACGAACTC
>DAOKZM010000366.1:0-3810 GCA_035325665.1 Thermomicrobiales bacterium
CGCGGGGCGCTGGCGATCTCCATCAACCCGCTCCGCCGCGGCGCGACGCGTTCGCCGGCAGCGCTTCTTCACCCGACGTGAGCAGCGCAAACGCCTCGCGCCGGGTCATCAACGGCTCGGCCTCGCGCTTGAAGCTGTAGCGCAGAAGCCAGAGCGCCGCCAGGATTACGATCGCTGGGGCAACGATCATCACGATGCGTGCCCCGAACAGGTTGGAGACGACGCCGAGGGTAATGATCGTCGTGAGCGCGAGCGCGTTCTCCTGGATCTCCTTGAGCCCGAACGCCGCGCCCTGGCGGCCGGCCGGAACGTGGCGGTTGATGAAGTTGTCCGCTGCGGCGCCGGCCGCGGTCGAGCCGAAGTTTGTCGGCATCGCGATCACCGAGGCGGCCAGCACCTTGTCGTTGAGGTGGACGCCGAATGGCTCGAGAAATCGTAGTGGGCTGACGACCGACACGATCGGCGCGACCATCGTCGATCCGATCGCCGAGCCAATCGATCCGACCAGCGCAATCTCCGCGTTGACCGACGCCATCTCGGACGGCGTCGAGACGATCGCGACAGCCGCCTTGATGCTCGGCGTGACGATGACCATCAGCAGGCTTGTTAGGAACATCAGGAACATCAGGCTGCCGACCGATGTTCCAATCAGCAGCGCGGCGAGGAAGCAGAGCAGTGCCTGGACGCCGAAGCCGAATGCCAGCGCGACGCGCTTGGACATCGTGTCGGTCGCCGTGCCGCCTTGCGCGCCGAAGAACAACGGCGCCACATACGAGGCCGACCCGACCAGCGAGACGCCAAGCTGCGATGTCCCCGCCTGGCTGAGGTGGACCATCGAGCCGTAGCTCCGCGTCGTCTGGGCCATGCGGCTCGTGAAACGCGAGCCGGCCAGCAGCCGCACGTTGCGCCGTCGGAGGATCGTCCGATACGGGACCGGCTTCTCGGACGCCGGGGGCCCGGTGGTGTGCGTCCCAGCCTCTGGCGCATGCTGGTTCAGGTCGGCAGTCATCGGCTGGCGGGCGAGCCTCCCGGCAGCCCGCCACCATCGCGTCAGCCAGGCTGCGCGGGCGACCAACGGTCCTCCGGCAAGACAACCGTCTTGATCGACTGAATCTGAAACAGCGTCCTGACGACGGCCAGGACGATCCAGACGATCATCCAGAACCACGACTCCGCGACAGTCGCCCAGGCCAGCCCGTAGTTCAGGTCAACGCGGTCGACCTGGTTGAATAACAACAGTAGACCGGTGACGATGCCGGCCGCCCCGACGAACGCGGTGTTGACGATCACGACGTAGACCGGCAACGCGAGCGCCAGCGCGATCATGAAGAAGATCACGGCTACCGCGGCTGCGACCAGGAACACGGCCCAGCCGGAGTCCACGCCGATGGCCTTCATGAAGCCCGAGCCGATCAGTGCCCCCGTCGATCCGGCCGACAGCAGCGCTCCGACGTACCAGAAGAAGTAGGCGAGCGCGCCGAAGACCACGCCGACGACGAACCCGACGATCACGCCGGTCACGTTGCTCAGGAAGCTGTCCCCGGTGATCGCGGCGATTCCGGCGGCGCCGACGAAGAAGCCGGCGACGAAGCCGATGATCGGCAGCGCCGCGAAGAAGACTCGCAACCCGAGCAGGCAGACGACCAGTCCGAGCACACCTAGCGCCAGTCCGAGGGTGATGTCTCCCATTGGTGTCTCCCGTTCATGCGTCCCGCGACGCAAAGGGCGCCGCGGCCTGGATCTACGTGCCCAGCAGCCGCGCCTTGGCGGCCTCGACCTCGGCGTTATTGAGAATCCCCGCAGCCTTGAGCTCGCCGAGCTGCTGCAGTTGCGCGATCAGGTCGGCCCCACCCGCTGGCGGCGCGGCGGGCGCTGGATGCGCCGCCCGGGCCTGCTGCGCCTGCAGCGCCTCGACCTGCTGGCGCAGCAGGTCGACCTCCGCCTGAGTCTGGACGGCCGCCTGCTGCTGCGCAGCCGAGGCCCTGGCGTGCTGCTTGGCCGCGACGTTGCCGGAGACTGCGGTGGCAGTGCCGGCGATGACCGCCGTCCGAGCCATCGTCCTCATCAGGCTCGGGCCTCACCGTGCCGGTGTCCTGCGTCGAATCATTGGTGTCCTCCTTCGAGTTCCTGATCTGCGACCGGGAGAACGAAGGGTTTGACCCCGTCCCGGTCGATTTCGTGCTCAACCAAGACGACATCTCGTTGATGGTCTCCGAGAACGGCCTGGCCAGCGGTGTCCGCCAGCTCGTCGTCGATGCGCCGGGCGTGGCTGACCTCTATGGCCAGGTCGCCGGCTTCTACCTCGACTATCCAGGGTCGCCAGTCCGCCCCGGCTGTGTCTATCGGCGCTACGCGGCCGGCGCCCGCGTGTGCTCGAGGCCTACCGCAACGGCGTGCGCCAGATCGTCCCGATCTTCCGCGCGCGTCCACCTGATCCTCGTCGCGCGACGACAGGCGATCACGATCGTCGGTATCCCGCGCGCGGTGATGACCCTCGTTCGCGGGATGTTCATCCCGCAGGCGATCGTAGACAGCGCGACGGCGGTCAACCGCAGCGTTTCACGGTCGCTCCTGATCCAGGTCGTCCTGCTGCTCATCACCGGCCTGGCCGGGCCGCTCGCCGCGATCTTCTTCCTGCTGGCGATTCCATCCCGCCCGGTCGAACTGGTGAACTTCCTCAGCAGCCTGTTCTTCTCGTTCCTGTACCCGTTCGGCGTCATCGGCATGACGCTGCTCTACGAGAATCTTCGGTTCGGCGCGGCCTGGCGGAGCGAACCGGAGACGACCGGGGAGGCGGTCGGGGTCGAGGTGTGAGGCGGATCGGCCATTTGGCGGTCCGGGTCTGGGGTCGGTTCGGCGCGGCGCCGCTATTGTGGCTCGCCGATGGTCGGTGTCGGCTCGGCTGCGATTGCCGGAGGGTCGGGCAGCCGGACCGTCACGATTGAGGTTCCGGTAACGACCCAGGCGATGCCCCTGTTCTCATCGACCGCCAGGCTGATAGCGCCGCGCAGGCGATCGGCAGCGTCTCCCATCGTGATCTGCTGCGCCAGCGCGCCGTCACGCGTTAGCCGCAGGATCCGGCCGTCCGGTCCGTGGAGCACGTAGATGAACGACTGGTCTGGCTCGGCGACGATCGCGGTCGCGTTGCTCAGCGGTGGTACGACGGTCGGCGCGAAGGTGGCTTCGAGCCGCGAGCGGAGGAAGTCGAGGACGCGACCATCGCTGAGCAGCACGTAGACGTGGCCGTCGATCGCGAAATCGACCGCCGACTTCATGTCATCCTTGGCGACGTTGCCGACCCAGTCTTCTGGTGTCGCCGCATAGGCATCGGCCTGGAACTTGAGGATCTTCCCGGCGGTTGGGTTGAGCAGGTATAGATTCCCGTCGAACGAATCGGCAGCGGTGGCGTCGACGTGCCCGGCGGTCTCGAACGTCGCCAGCGACTGGGCCTGCCACTGCCCCGTTGATGGGTCCAACGTATAGGCCCGCTTGGCGTCGACGGCCATCAGCCGGTCGTCGTTCCAGCTGATCGCGTGCGGCGCGAGGACCTGCCCATCGCCGACGACATCGCCGGGCTTCAGTAGCTGGACCAGGACGGCGTTGATCGGATCGACCTCGTAGACGGCGTCGGAGAGCAGGAAGAGCCGGCCGTCGGCCGTGACGACCTGCGGCTTCACGCCGGACGGCGGCGCTGGGAAGCTGTCGACGACCTGGGTCCCGACGACCGGCGACGCGACCGACAGCTCCGCCAGTGCGCCATCGATCGTCGCCTGATGCGCGGCGATCTGCTCGCGTGACGGCATCTCGGGC
>DAOKZM010000367.1:0-3785 GCA_035325665.1 Thermomicrobiales bacterium
GGAGTCGACCTACATCCAGGAGCCGCCGTACTTCGACAACCTCCAGCCGGAGCCAGCCCCGCCGCAGGACATCGCTGGGGCGCGGGTGCTGTTGCAGCTCGGCGACTCGATCACGACCGACCACATCTCGCCGGCCGGCTCGATCAACCCCAAGAGCCCGGCCGGGCAGTACCTCATCCTGAACGACGTCGGATTGTTTGACTTCAACTCCTATGGCGCTCGCCGCGGCAATCACGAGGTGATGATGCGGGGCACGTTCGCCAACGTCCGGCTGCGTAACGAACTGGCGCCGGGCAAGGAGGGTTGGTGGACTCGCTACCTGCCGACCGGCGAGGAGATGTCGGTCTACGACGCGGCCTATCAGTACCAGCAGGACGGCACGCCGCTGATCGTCATCGCCGGTAAGGAGTATGGCTCGGGCTCGTCGCGCGACTGGGCGGCGAAGGGCCCGCAACTGCTCGGCATCCGGGCGGTGATCGCTGAATCGTACGAGCGCATCCACCGCAGCAACCTGGTGATGATGGGCATCCTGCCGCTGCAGTTCAAGGACGGCGACAGCCGCCAGTCGCTCGGCCTCGACGGCACTGAGGTATTCGATATTCCGGGTATCGCTGGCGGGCTGCGGCCGGGTCAGACGCTCACCGTCACCGCTCGCCGCGCCGGCGGCAGCGAGGTGACGTTTGAGACGACCGCGCGGATCGACACCGAGGTCGAGTGGGAGTACTACCGGCACGGCGGCATCTTGCCGATGGTGCTGCGCCGGCTCGCAGCGGCCTGACCGCCGCGAGACAAACGGACCGCGGCCCGGAGGTACAAACTTCCGGGCCGCGGTGTCTTCTGGTGGGGGCTATCGCTCGGTTTCGTCGGTGCGCGGCAGCCTGCGGGTGAGCTCGTCGTCGGTCGGCGGCTCCGCGCCGCGCGGCGGCGCCCCGTCGTCCGTCCCTTGGATAGCGAGGCGCTGCTCGGTCGTGTCGAGCGGCTCGAGCGAATACGCGTCCGACGAGGGGCTCCAGGCGTTCCGCTCGGCCGGGTCGCCGGCGCCGACGACGCGGTCCTCTCGCGGCGCGAGCGAGCCGGCGTCATCCTCGTTGCCGACCAGCGACGGCTTTTCCCAGTCCTGATCGTCCAACTGTTCTGTGGTCACGGCGAGCATCACGCTGTGACCGGTGACGGCGTCGATGGCGTGAAACGGCACGAAGACGTCGCGGCGCATGGAACGGTCGAGCAGGAAGTCAGACGCTCGAACCTCCTTTACTGTCCCAACCTCGACCTGGTCGCGGGTGATGACGTTCATTCCCTGATTTGGTCTGATTGACCGGCCGTCAGACATGATGCTCCTCCTCGGTACTCCGGCGACATTCTGGCCGGCGGATGCCGTGGAGCTAAGCAAGCGTCATGCCGGGGTGCCGCTCAGTCGCCGGACGGGATGCCGACAATCATCTCGATCTCGACCTTCATCGCTGGACCGGCGAGCTTGGCCTCGATCGTCGAGCGGGCCGGCTTGTCCTCGCCGACGTAGCGGCGGTAGACGGCGTTGAACGCCTGGAAATCATTGATGTCGGCGAGGAAGCAGGTGGACTTGAGCGCGTGCTCGAAGCCGGTGCCGGCCTCCTTCATGATCAGCTTGAGCTTCTCCATGACCTGCTCGGTCTGACCCGCCACGTCCAGCGACGTGTCGTCGGCGACCTGGCCGGAGGTAAACAGTAACCCGCCCCACATCGTCGCGACGGAGTACGGGTTCGCCGGCGCCGGCAGCTTGTCGGATTTCAGGATCTCGCGCTTGGTCATTGTCCCCCCTAGTTCACTGGATCACGGCAGCGGCCGGTTGCCGCCGTGACGATTCTAGCCCGTTCCCAGCCTGAGTTTCGGAATTGATACCCCGGTGGGGTATAATGAATCGATGGAAGGGAGTCGCCTCATGCCGATGAAGCTCGTGCCGAATGACGAATCTCCGATCGAGAGTCAGCAAGCCACTGATGAGTCCCCGGCGGCCGAAGGGCATGCCTCGTATGCCGCCGACAAGGCCAAGATCCTCGCGCGGCTCCGCCGTATGGAGGGCCAAGTCCGTGGTGTCCAGCGGATGATCGAAGAAGATAAATACTGCGTCGATGTGCTAACTCAGATCTCGTCGATCATCGCCGCCGCGCGGGCGGTCGGGATGCTCGTGCTGGAGGACCACATCCGCGGCTGCGTGGTCAACGCCGGAGAGAAGGACGCCGAGGTTGTCCTGACCGAGCTCACCGACGCGATCGAACGCTTCACCCGCAGCGTCGGCTGACATCCGCCGATTCAGCCGGGCGCGCGTAACTCCCGCGCGATCTCGAGCACGCGGTCCAGCGGCAGTGCCGACTCGATCCGGTAGGTGACATCGCCCCGCGTCCAGATCAGGACGTTGCCGGCGAGCCGGATCCGCTCCTCGTGGAACGTGCCGTCCGGCGCGACGTACATGAAGCCGTGCGGCTCGCCGGCGATCCAGAATCCCGCCGACCCATCGATGTCCACCACCTCGAGCGTCGAACCCGGATCCAGCAGCTTGCGGATGAAGCTGTCGTTTGTCGTACCCTGCAGCTGGCTAATGAGCAGTCCGGCTCCTGTCTCGCCGACCTCCGGTAACGACGCCGTCTGGCCGTAGACATAGCTGACCTGCGCGCCCGACGGGTGGACGAGCAACCAGGTCGTGGGCGCCCCGAGACTCTCCGGTGGTGGCGCCACCGGAAATCCGGCTTGCGAGCGGGCGTCGCTCGCGGAGACGCGTTCCCCCAGCTCGAGCTGACCACCGACCGGCGGCAGGGTGTCGCGTGACGTTATGTCGATGCCTGGGAGTCCCAGCCGGTCAGCGACCGCCTCCCTCGCTGGCGCCCAGGCGAGGGTCCCGCCGACGACCGTCAGCATGAGGATGGCTAGGGCGAAGGCGAGCCGCGGAACAGGAGCCGACGCCCAGCGACGGCGTGGCTGGGGTGTGGCGGCGACGAAACGGGCGACGCGCACGGACAGATCCCCAGTGGTGGGCCACTCGACCAGCGGACCGAGCTCCGACAGCGCGCGGCCGAGGTCGTTGTCATTGTTCACGGCGGGCCGCCTCGATCTCCTGGTGTGACTCCTCGTTCGACCGTTCGGCCGGGGCATCGAGCTCGGCGCGCAACCGGACGAGCGCCCGTGACAACCGCGACTTCACCGTCCCGCGCGGGCATCCGGCGACCTCGGCCGTCTCCGCTTCGGAGAGGCCGAGTAGGTAGCGGCAAGCGACGATGAGCCGCTCGTCGTCGCCGAGCCGGTCGACTGCCGCGAGCAGGTCCAGTCGCCGCTGGTTGGCCAGCGCCAGCTCCTCGGCCGACGGGGCCGCGCCGACTGGGTCGAGCAGGGCTTCCGCGCGTAGCGCCAGCCGGTCGCGCCGGCCGGCGCCGCGGCGGCGGTTACGCGCCTCGTTGGCCACAATCCGCAGGATCCAGGGTCGGAACGGGCTGCCGCGACGGAAGCGTCGGATGGCCAGCCAGGCGTTAACGAATGCCTCCTGTGCCGCATCCTCGGCGTCGGCCTGCGAGCCAGTGATGAGCCAGGCCGTCCGCAGCACGACGTCCTGGTAGAGGAGCACGATCTCCTCCCAGGCGCGGACGTCGCCATCTCTGGCGCGCTCGATCAACACCGTCTCGTCCAGTGGTCGGCCCTCCACTGCACATCCTGCTATTTGAAATACACCAGCCGGCGGCCGTTGGTTCCCGGAGCTGCGTCAGCGAATGAAGCGGTACGAGGGGTGGACCGCGCCGACGACCGCGATGATCGCCGCC
>DAOKZM010000368.1:0-2752 GCA_035325665.1 Thermomicrobiales bacterium
ACGGATCAACCCCCACACACTACCAGACACCGAAGCCCTGACAAACTACTGAGCGAATGCGAAGAATCCGTTTCTCCCCGGTGGCTGCGTTCGAACGCACGAGGGACGGATCCTTCACTGCCGGGTGCCATGGCCCGGAGGGCACCCCGGCGTCGGATGACAGGACACAGGAGCGGTTACCGAGCCGACAGAATCACTGTGGCCGACTACTGAGTCCCGCATGCAAGAGTCAGGATTGGCCCGTATGCTGAGCGTTGTTCTGCTCTTCCTGGGATTCGGTCTGGTCGGTGGCATCATCGGCATGGTCGTCTACCTGCGACGCAGAGGTGTACGACGCAGGTCGTCGTCGATGAACCAGAGTCTCAACGAGGCGGAGCTGTGGACTCGGTGGCATCGCTGACGTCGTAGCAATGCTTCGGCCAGGACGCGGCTCACTCCACATGACGCGACGCGATACGTCGGCGATTCATGGCTCTCTGTCTGTGATGCACAGCGTCCCGGACGAGCGTCGTCGCCGGCGATACTCCCAGGCCATCCAACCCGCCGACACGAGGTTCAACACGATGGCCGCCACCAGGGCACCGGTGATCCACGGGTAGATCCAGGTCTGGACCGACTCGCTCGACACGACGTAGCCGATCGGCGCCAGTTGCGCCCCGGAGGGCGAATCGAGCTGGAGCGTGACTAGGTGGGCGCCGTAGCGGAGACCGTCGACGAGTGTGACCCGGCCGTCGCCGTCGAGGTGGACCTGGTCGCGCGCCCGGCCGCCGGCAGTCACGAACAGCGTGCCAGAGCCGCCAGCAACCAGATCGACACGCTGGCCGCGGACCTGCAGGTCGACTGGCTCGCCCGCGAGCAGGCGCTCGACCTGCGCATCGGACAGCAGGTACGAGCCGGCGCCGTCGATTCGGAGCCGCGGGGCGGCCTGCTGGAGGGCGACGTAGGCCGGACGCGGGGTGAAGTCGTGGTTGACGATCGCGAAGCCGCGGGTCGGGTTGGCGACCTGGTCGGGCTCCTCCGGGCCGTGCGGGAAGCGGAAGGCCCAGACCGCCATCCTGCCCATCCACGGCCACTCGCGCTGTGCCCGCTCGTAGCCGCCGACCAGGTATTCCGCCTGCTGCTCTTCCGACACCGGCTTGCCCCATGGCGACGGGTCGCCGGCCCAGTCGTCCGGCAGCGACACCCAGCCGTACTCGACCGCCCAGAGCGGCGTGTTGCCGTCGCCGTTGCGCACCATGATCTCGCGCGTCTGGATCGGCCGCGAGAAGTTGTTGCGCGCGAAGTCGACGCGTCGGTCGTACGGCGAGTAGCCGTAGCCATAGACCATCGCGGCGGCGATGTCGAAGTAATCGGCGGCGCCCGCGTCGTACATCTGCTGGAGGAACAGTAGGTCGCTGAGGTTGGCCGGGCCGCGCTGGTCGGTCGGCGCGAGCCCGGCCATGAGGACGACGACATCCGGGTCGGCGCGCTTGGCCGCCTCGTAGCCGACCTTCAGCAGCTCGACGTAGGCCGGCGGGTCGATCGGCCCGCCGCCCCACTCCCCTTCGAGGTTCGGCTCGTTCCAGATCTGGACGAAGCGGACCTTGCCCCGGTAGCGCTCGACGAACCGCTCGACGAACGCGCCGTAGTCGGCCAGGTCGTCCGGCGGGCCCTCGATCTGCGGGTTCGGCCGGCCGGCCAGTGCCCAGGCCGGCGGCTTCTCCAGCCGCGCCAGCACGTCGAGCCCTCGCGCTGCCGCGCCATCGACGATCCGGTCGTACTTCTCCCAGGTCGAGCGCCCCTGAGCATCGACGAACACGCCCGGTTGCGGCTCGATCTCGTACCAGCCGAAGAGCTGGCGGATCATCCCGAACCCGCCATCGCGGACCATGTCCAGCGTGCGCTCGACGTTGGCGGGATCGGGCTCCTCGTTCAGAAAGGTGTTGACCGCCATCGGATTCCCGGCGGTCCAGGGGATCGGGTCCCACATGGCGCCGGTCGCGACGCCGCGAATGAAGTACGGCTCGGCGAAGTGTGACCCGACAGCGGCCAGCGCCAGCCCGCCCAGCGCCGCGACGTGCAGCAGGACGCGCAGCACGCGGAACCAGCGCCGCTCGCGCAGCCGCACGCGACCCGTCCGCCCGGCGCCACCGGTATCCACCCCGCTCGTCGTCATCGGCGGCAGTGTACCGTGTTCGATGCGGCCCCTTTTCGCAACGAACACGTTGAGAAAGGAGGCGATCTGCGGCAGAATTGGCGTAACACCCGGGTCGATGCCACAATCCGCGCGGCGATGCCAGGAGCGGATGGTCACGGGAGGGACATACAACCGCATGTCAGGACTCACCCAGGAACAGGTCATCGAGGCGATCCGGCCGGTCCAGGACCCGGACTTCCGCCGCAGCCTCGTCGAGCTGAACATGATCAAGGAGGGCGTCGTCGACGGCGGCGCGGTGAAAATCCACGTCGAGCTGACGACGCCGGCCTGCCCACTGAAGGGCAAGATCGAGGACGATCTGCGTGCCGCCGCGGCGCCGCTGCCGGGGATGACGAGCCTCGATATCGAGTTCAGCTCCCGCGTGCGCGCCAGCGGCCGCGGCGCGCCGGATAAGACGCCGATCCCAGGCGTCAAGAACACAATCGCCGTCGCCTCCGGCAAGGGTGGCGTCGGCAAGTCGACCGTGGCGGTCAACCTGGCCGTCGCGCTGGCCCAGGACGGCGCTCGCGTCGGCCTGCTCGACGCCGACGTCTACGGCCCGAGCATCCCGCTCAT
>DAOKZM010000368.1:2762-3773 GCA_035325665.1 Thermomicrobiales bacterium
CCGGCCGTTCATGAACAACAACAAGATCGTGCCGCTGGAGGCGTTCGGGGTGAAGCTGATGTCGATCGGCTTCCTGCTCGACGCCAACCGGGCGCTGATCTGGCGCGGCCCGCTGGTCGCCCAGCTCATCAACCAGTTCCTCAACGAGGTCGACTGGGGCGAGCTGGATTACCTGATCATCGACCTGCCGCCCGGCACCGGCGACGTCCAGCTGACGCTGGTGCAGAAGATCCCGCTGTCCGGCGCGGTCATCGTCACGACCCCGCAGGACGTCGCGCTGGCCGACGCGGTCAAGGGCATCCAGATGTTCCAGGAGGTGAAGACGCCGATCCTGGGCATCATCGAGAACATGTCCTACTTCGTCTGCCCGGGCTGCGGCGAGCGCTCGGAGATCTTCGGCTTCGGCGGCGGCGAGCGCACCGCCGAGCGCTACGACGTGCCGCTGCTGGGCCGCATCCCACTCGACACCGCCATCCGTCAGGGGGGCGACATCGGCCACCCGATCGTCGTCTCCGAGCCGGAGTCACCGCCGGCTGAGGCCTTCCGCGAGGCCGCGCGGGAGTCGGCCCGCAAGCTGGCGATCGACGCCGTCGAGAAGCCGCGCCGGCCGACGATCATGCTCAAGCAGGCGGGGTAGCTGAGCCTCGTTGCCCATGCCCCTCGCCGCTGATGCGTCGAGGGGCATGGTGTTTCTCACGTCTGCACGTATAGTGATGACCAGGACGCCGGACACGGTCGATTATCTTGAGAGGTTGCGCCATGTCGGCAACCCGCCTGATGACCGTTGAAGAACTGACATCCCTTGAGGGAGTCGAGCGCCACGAGATTGTGCGAGGAATGCTGGTGACGATGCCACCGTCGAACTTCGAGCACAGCGACATCGCACTCGGCATCGCCGCCACGTTGCGACAGCACGTCATGGAGCGCCGGCTGGGCCGGGTCGTCGGCGGCGGCCTTCAGCGCAACGGCGGCCAGCACCGGCACGGTCGGCTGGCACACCGAAATGACATG
>DAOKZM010000369.1:0-2433 GCA_035325665.1 Thermomicrobiales bacterium
CGCGCGCGACCGAGCTGGCGCCGACGGCGCGGGCGACGAGCATCTCGCTCTTCGCCTTCGCGCTGTTCCTCGGCAGCAGCGTCGGCGCGCTGCTGACCGCCCAGGCGATCGACCGCTACGGCTACAATGCGACGATGACGGGCGCGGCGATGATGATGGCGTTGGTCGCCGTCGTGGCCACCACCCGGGCAATCACCTGGTCGCAACCGGGGGATGGTCAGCAGCGCCTCGAAGTACAGGTCGCGGCCGCCGACCGAAGCGGCCGCTGACGGAAGGGGAC
The DNA here is from genome assembly GCA_035325665.1 of Thermomicrobiales bacterium. GTDB lineage: Bacteria > Chloroflexota > Chloroflexia > Thermomicrobiales > CFX8 > JAMLIA01. The sequence continues at coordinate 281 of DAOKZM010000369.1, forward strand.
GGGATGGACGACCGCAGCACCTACATCCAGCAGATCACCGACATGGCGTCGATGCTCTCGCAGCAGGTCGGCGAGCTGGACGACGCGACTCTGGCAAAGCGGCCGGGGTCGGCGCTCAACCCGGTCGGGTTCATCTACTGGCATATCCTGCGGGTCTGGGACCTCGACCTGAACTGGCTGATCAAGGGCGGCGCGCCCGGCGACGACGCCTGGCACCGGGGCGGCTACTCCGCGGAGCTGGCCTACAGCCCGGACGGCGTCGGCGCCGCCGGCATGGGCATCGGAACCGGCTACACCGACGACGACGTGGATGCGGTCCCATACCGAGCCGATGTGCTGGCGCGCTACCAGCGGCAGCTTCTGGACGAGACGAATGCGTACCTGAGCGAGGCGACGGACGAGGAGCTCCAGCGCGAGTTTCCGCTTCGCGACCAGACAACGACCGTCGCGGCGCGACTACAGCACACCGTCTCGCACTCGTGGACCCACGTCCGCGAGATCCGCATGACCAAGAGCATGATCCCCTATCCCGACCCGAGCACGCCGCCGCGGAGCTGACGCCCCGGCGCTACGCTCGATCGCGTGATCGCCCGAACCCCGCGTCACGGGCGCGCACGATTGCCTCCGAGCGGTCGGCAACCTGGAGCTTGGAGAAGATGCTCGACACGTAGTTGCCGACGGTCTTGGGGCTGAGGTCGAGAACGGAAGCGATGCGGGGATTCGGGTACCCCTGCGCGATGAGCTCCAGAATCTGACGCTCGCGGCCAGTGAGGTCCGGAAACGGCGCGGCCGCAGCATCAGGACGCGGCGCCGAGAAGACGGCGAAGATCCGCTCGGCGATGCCGGGGCTGAAGATAACGGCCCCGGCCGCTACGGAGCGGACAGCCTGGAGCATCTCGGCTTCGTCGGCGTTCTTCAGGACGTAGCCCCGGGCACCCGCGCGCACCGCGGCCCGAGCGGCCGAGTGCGACGCCACCAGTCCCGAGGATTACCGGCAAGCCACTCCAGAACGCCAGGACCGATACGACGCCGAGAAAGCTCATGACGAGTCCAACCCGAGCCGGGCGTCGCGGCTCAGCTGTCCGAGCCCTTGCCCAGGGAACCAGCCAGGCGAACACGGCCAGGCCGACGATCAGCGCGAATGGGATGGTGATCAGGAGCGTGTACAGCTGCTCGTCCTGCTTGGGGCTGCCGACCACGCTGAGAACGATGACGAAGAGCGCCACCGCTACGGCGACGATACCGAGACGTGACTGTCGAGACATGAGAGACCTCCTTTCGGGACGAAGAGTGGTTCGACACGCCGACAGTACGGCGCGGTGATTCCCAGACGGTAGAGGGTGACGTCCTGCCCGGTCCGGGCAGTCTTTCACACGACGGACAGGGTTGGCTCCCACCGTGCCGGAACCCGGCGATGAGCCGTCTGGGCGCGGAATCTGCGTGGGCGTCGGGTAGACTGGCGACCATGATCGCGCGCCGGGCGACGAGGCCCGGCGCTCGGGCGCCGGGAGGGCGTCGCTGGGAGGCTGGCTGAGGTGATCACCGCGGCGCCGACGACCGTGCGCGAGGACTGGCGCGAGGCGAATCTGGCGCTGATCGAGGAGCTGCGCGGCCGGCTGGCACGAGTCGCCGAGGGCGGCGGGCCGCGCGCCCAGGAGCGCTCGCGGCAGCGCGGCAAGCTGCCGGTGCGCGAGCGGATCGACCGGGTGCTCGACCCCGGCTCGCCGTTCCTGGAGCTCTCGCCGCTGGCAGCCGGCGGGATGTACGACGACGAGGCGCCCGGCGCCGGGATCGTCACCGGGGTAGGGCTGGTGGACGGGCGCGAGATCGTCGTCGTCGCCAACGACCCGACCGTCATGGGCGGCACCTACTACCCGCTCACGGTCAAGAAGCACCTGCGGGCGCAGGAGATCGCCCGCCAGAACCGGCTGCCCTGCCTCTATCTGGTCGATTCCGGCGGCGCGTTCCTGCCGCTGCACGCCGAGGTGTTCCCCGACCGCGAGCACTTCGGCAGGATCTTCAGCAATCAAGCGCAGCTCTCGGCCGAGGGGATCCGTCAGGTCGCGGCGGTGCTCGGCTCCTGCACGGCCGGCGGGGCCTACGTGCCGGCCATGTCGGACGAGGCGATCATCGTGCGCGGCATCGGGACGATT
>DAOKZM010000369.1:2443-3760 GCA_035325665.1 Thermomicrobiales bacterium
TTTCCTCGGCGGCCCGCCGCTAGTGAAGGCGGCGACCGGCGAGGAGATCAGCGCCGAGGAGCTCGGTGGCGCTGACGTCCACGGCCGCATCAGCGGGGTCGTGGACTACATCGCCGACGACGAGGAGCAGGCGCTGGCGCTGGCCCGGCGGCTGATGCGGGCGCCGACCCGATCGCAGCCGGCGCTGCCTTGGGAGGTGCTACCGTCCCGCGAGCCGGTGGAGGACCCCGACGACATCCTCGGGCTGGTCGCGCCCGACCCGCGCACGCCTTACGACCCCCGGCCGATCCTGCGCCGCATCCTCGACGGCAGCGAGCTCGACGAGTTCAAGCGCGACTACGCCGAGTCGCTGGTATGCGGCTACGGGCGGCTATTCGGCATCCCGGTCGGGATCGTGGCGAACAACGGGGTGCTGTTCTCCGACTCGGCGCGCAAGGGGGCGCACTTCATCATGCTCTGCGCTCAGCAGCGCATCCCGCTGCTGTTCGTCCAGAACATCACCGGCTTTCTAGTCGGGCGCGAGGCCGAGCACGGCGGGATCGCTCGCGACGGGGCCAAGATGGTCTCGGCGGTGGCGACGGCGCGCGTGCCGAAGCTGACGCTGATAACCGGCGCGTCGTATGGGGCAGGGAACTACGCGATGTGCGGGCGGGCCTACGACCCGCGCTACCTGTTCAGCTGGCCGACCTCGCGGATCGGCGTCATGGGCGGCGAGCAGGCGGCGGGGGTGCTGACCTCGATCGGCCGGTCGCGCGACGAGGACGCCGCGCCGGAGGAGGCCGAGCGACGGCGGGCCGAGGTTCAGGCGCGCTACGAGGCGGAGACGACGCCCTGGTACGCGACGGCCCGGCTGTGGGACGACGGCGTGATCGACCCGCGCGACACACGCACGGTGCTCGGGCTGGCGCTCCAGTCGACGCTGAATGCGCAGATCGAAGATTCGCCAATCGGCGTGCTGCGGATGTAGCCCCGCCGGGGGACGGACGAGGAGACGAGATGGCCGAGGAGCTTGGCGGGGGCATCCTGCTCTACGAGACGCGCGACGGCGCGGCCTGGCTGACCATGAACCGGCCGGAGATCCGCAACGCATTGGCCCGCGAGCTGGTCGCGGCGCTGGCCGACGGATTCGAGCGGGCGTTCGCCGACGACGAGGCGCGGGCGGTCGTGCTGGCCGGCGCAGGGCCGGTGTTCTGCGCCGGGGCGGACGTCAACCAGTACCGTGTCGCCTCCGGACGCGACAAGGTGGTGGCCGACGCGGCGCGGCTTTACGACCTGCTGGAGCGGATCGCGACCGGGCCAAGGCCGGTGATCGCGAGG
>DAOKZM010000370.1:0-3758 GCA_035325665.1 Thermomicrobiales bacterium
CATCGACAAAGGCATGATCCTGACCGGCGGCGGCGCCCTGCTGCGCGACCTCGACCGCCTGCTGATCGAGGTCACCGGCGTCCCCTGCTACGTCGCCGACGACCCCCTCTCCGCCGTCGCCGTCGGCACCGGCCTGGCGCTCGAGTACTTCGACATTCTCCGCGATTCGCTGGAGGAGCCGTAGGGCGGAGGGGTCTCCTACGCCACGTCCCGCCGCCGCAGCGATAGGCCGGCGATGCCGGCGAAGATCACGACGTAGAGCGCCAGCACCAGTAGCGCTTGGGTGGTCGAGACAAACGGGCCGGCGAAGCGGCCAGGTCCGTCACCGGCCGAGCCGGCGCCCATCGCGCCGAGCGGCCGGATCAGCGAGTAGGCGTTCGTCCGGACGAAGACCTTGACCAGCGGGTCGAGCAGGCTGACCGAGCTGGCTAGCGCGCTGAGCAAGCCCTCCAGCGCCAGCGTGTAGAGGATGCCGACGCCGATCGCCAGCGACGTGCCCCGCGAGAGCACCGCCAGCAGGACGCCGAACGCGCCCCAGGCCAGCAGGATCAGCCAGCTCGCCAGCAGCCCGCGGGCGACCAGGCCGAGCGACGGCAGGTCGATCGCCGCGCCTTCCAGATTAGCGACGACGATGCTGCTGATGGAGCCGATGGAGAACGGCAGCACGACGAATGGGATCAGCCCGATGCCGATCGCCGCCAGCTTGGCGCCGAAGACGCGCAGCCGGCCAGGTCCCTGAGTGAACAGCGTCTTGAACGTCCCCCAGCCGTAGTCGCTGCCGACGGCCAGCACGCCGAGCATCAGCGCGAAGGCGCCGCCGTAGAACGGGAACCCGGCGCTGATGTTGCCGACGAGCCGGTCGGGCAGCAGCTGACGTAGCAGCGCTTCCTCGGCTGGATTCGCCGCGTCGCGGTTGAGCATGTACGGGACGATGTAGGCGAAGACCGCCGCCAGGATCGTCCAGATTCCGAGCAGAATCCAAGTCGCCTGCCGCTTGCGCAGCACCAGCAGCTCGGCGCGAATGCTCTCGATCATGCCGCTACCTCCTCGTCGTTGGTCAGCTGGAGGAAGACGTCCTCGAGCGAGGCGCGCTCGACGCGCAGCTCGTGGAGCCGGACCCCGGCGCGGACCAGCGCCCGGGCGATCTCGCTGGCGACGGCCGGCTCGCCGTCAACCCGCAGCTCGCCGCGCACGACGGTGACGTCCTCGACGCCCCGCACCCCGGCGACCAACCGCCGCGCCTCCTCGACCGGCTCGGCGCGGACCAGCAGCCGGTCGCGGTCACGCAGCTCGGCGACCGTGCCCTCGGCGACCAGCTTGCCGCGGCGGATGACGCCGACCCGGTCGCAGACCTGCTCGATTTCGCCCATCAGATGACTGGAGAGCAGGACAGTCCGGCCCTCGCCGCCCTGCCGGCGGATGAACTCGCGCATCTCGGCCATGCCGGCCGGGTCGAGCCCGTTGGTTGGCTCATCGAGGATCAGCAGCTCGGGGTCCTTCAGCAGCGCCGCGGCGACGCCGAGGCGCTGCTTCATGCCGAGCGAGTACGACTGGAACGGGTCGCCCGCCCGCGTCGCCAGGTCCACCTCGGCCAGCACCCGTGGGATGCGCTCCGCGCCGATGCCGGCGTGGCCGGCCAGGACGCGCAGGTTGTCACGACCCGACAGATACGGGTAGAAGGCCGGCGACTCGATCATCGCGCCGATCCGGGCCAGGCTCGCCGTCGAGCCGGGGTCGGCCCCGAGGACGCTCGCGCTGCCGGCCGTCGGCGCGGCCAGACCGAGCAGCATCCGCAGCGTCGTCGTCTTGCCCGAGCCGTTCGGCCCGAGGAAGCCGTAGACCTCCCCTGGACGGACGCGGAGCGACAGCCCGTCGACGCCGACCGTCCCGTCGGCGAAGCGCTTGGTCAGATCGCGTGTCTCGATGGCGTACGTGTTGTTCATCGTTCCCCCTTCGCGGGTTGGCCCGATCACTTCAGCTGGTCGAGCCGCTGGTGGTACTCCTCGACGCTGATCTCGCCGCGGGCGAAACGCTCGGCCAGGATGCCTTTCGCGCGCTCGGCGCCCGACAGCTCCCGGCGCCAGCCCGCCCGGCGGAACCACCAGAAGGCGAGGACGATCAGGACGATCCAGAAAATGAACATTGCGAGTCTCCAGACCCAGAACCACGGCGAGTCGTATGCCCAGCCGTCCGCGTGGAGCAGGACGGCGGAGGTTGCGAGCTGGTCCGGCATGGCGCCTTCTCCTCTCGGCTTCCGCGCGGGCGGCCGATTCCGCCCGCGCCTGTCTCTGACGATAGGGGGCAGAGGTCAACCGCCCGTTGGGTAGTCCTCAACATTCCCTCAACATCTGCTCACGACTTCGCCAGGGAACCGCTTCCACCCTCGCCCGTAGCCAGCGGGGTTGGCAAGATAGACGGCATGGCGACGAGCAAGCGAGCGTGACGGGGATGCCGATGAGCGAGCGGGCGACGGTGCTGGTCGTGGACGACGACCCCGACATCGTCGCGCTGATGCGCGACTTTCTGGAGGCCGAGGGGTACGCGGTGCTGACGGCCGGCGACGGCGAGGCGGCGCTGGAGCTGATCGACCGCGAGGCGATCGACTGCGTCCTGCTCGATGTCATGATGCCGGGCCAGTCCGGCTTCGAAATCATCCGCCGCATCCGCGAGGGTGGCGAGGCGCCGGTCCTCTTCCTGAGCGCCCGGCAGGAGGATAGCGACAAGCTGCGCGGCCTCGGGCTCGGCGCCGACGACTACATCGTCAAGTCGGCCACGCCGGCCGAGGTGGTAGCGCGGGTCGGGGCTGTCCTGCGGCGCACGCGGCGCGGCGAGGCACGGGAGCGAACGCTGCTCGACTTCGGCCGGATCGTGATCGACCCGCGTGCCCGCGAGGTGCGCGTCGAGGGCGAGGTCGCGTCGCTCACTCCGCGCGAGTTCGACCTGCTGCTCCTGCTGGCCGAGCACCCGCGTCAGGTCTTCACTCGCGAGCAGCTCTACGAGCGTCTCTGGGGCGACTACGGCGACCGCCACACGCTGACGGTCCACATCGGCCGCCTGCGCGAGAAGGTCGAGGCAGACCCGGCCAGCCCGGAGTTCATCACGACGGTCTGGGGCGTCGGCTACCGCTTCGAGGGGGAGCGTCGGCGATGAGCGGAACGCTGCCGCTGCGCCGCTGGCTGGCGCTGGCGCTCGTTCTCGCCTTCGTCATCCCGTTCGCCGTGACGGCGCTCCTCGCCGCGTCGCTCGTCTGGCGCGGAGCCAACCACGAGGGCGATGCCGTTGGGACGCTCACGCGCGGCGCCGATCTCTGGGGCGATCCGACCTGGCAGGCCACGGCCACCGCCGAGCTGCGCGCCGACGGGGTCGAGTTCGTTCTGTTCGAGGACGGCCGCGAGATCTACCGCAGCACGCCCGACCCGCTGGCCGGCACGAGCGCCGTCAGCCCGCAGCCACGCAACTGGTGGGCGCGCGACGACGGCTCCCGGCTTGCCCGCCGGCTCACCCTGCCGGGCGCCGCGCCGCGCCGATCCGCCGACCTCTATGTCATGCCGGATATCCCGTCCGCCGACCGTGCTTGGATTCTGCCGATCGCCGGCTTCAGCACGCTGTTGCTGACGTTGTCCGGGATCGGCTGGGTGCTGGGTCGCGCTGTCGTCCGGCCGCTAGGGGCGACGAGCGCGGCGGCGCGGCAGGTCGCGGCCGGCGACCTGGACGTCGTCCTGCCGGCATCACGCGTCCGCGAGGGGGCCGAGGTCAAC
>DAOKZM010000371.1:0-3742 GCA_035325665.1 Thermomicrobiales bacterium
AAGACCGTGTGGACTGTCACCGGAATGCCGAACGCCGCCATGAGGACCATCGTCTGTCCCAACCGGCAGACGTAGGACAGGACCTGCGGCAGGACGACGTGGGTGAGATAGCGGGACGGGGTCCGGAGAATCGCGCCGCCGCGGACGATCTGCTGCCAGAATTCGGCCAGGCGGCGCCGTGACTTGTAGAGCGCTACGAGAAGGAGGACGACGATCGCGACAACGGTGACCAGGAGGACGCGCGGATGGTCCGAAAAGAACGCGGCGACATCGTCCCACGCGCCGGAGATTGTGTCGGCTGCCGATGGTGTCGAGGCGATGAGGATGATCCAGGTCAGCGCCGCGAGCAACCCGAATGTAATGTTCTCGACTACTGCCGTCGCGAGGATCGTCGGCATCGTCGCTCCGCGGATGTAGAGCCGGTAGAGCCCGAGCATCACGGCCGTTCCGGCCATCCCTGGCGTCACCACGTTGATGCTGAGCCCGCCAGCGAATGCTCCGAGCACGAACCGGAAGGTGATTGGCTGTTCGGGGTACGTGGCCTGAAGAATGGCGCGCCACGCGGACGCGGCCAGAAGCGACTCGACCGCCTTCAGGACGAAGACGGCGATCACGTAGCGCAGCGGCACGCTGCGGACGTCGTCGACGACGCGTCGCAGCCAGCCAAGAACATCGAAGTCGAGCGCACGCGCTGCCAACAGCGCGATCGCAATGACGATGACCACCAGGATGGCTCGACGGCTAGGGCGCCAGCGATCGGATCTGTCGTCGGTCATTCACTGTCCCCGCACACATGGTCCTCGCGCCCGGCGTGGGCGCGATTCTCGCACGGCGGCTGACCGCGTGCTGGCGACGAGCGTCCACACCTTGAGTGACGCAGCACCGGCTTCCCCGGTTCTGGCGTCCTCGCGCCGGCCTGGCTCGTCGTCTACGCGATCCTCTTCGGCGTGACGGTCATCGCGGTCGGTCGGGAGCTGCGCCCTCCGGCCGCCGGGTCAGGCGCTATCCCTGCGCCACCTGGTCCCAGTTCGCGAGCTGGTCCTTGGCGGACTTGAGCAGATCTGCGTCGGTCATCAGGTCGAACGCGGTCAGTGCCATCGCCTTGGATACTTTGATGAGCTGGTCGTAGCCAAACTCGGAGCCGGAAGCCTCGACGACCTCCTGGGAGTGACCCGGCATCGGCTCGTGGCTAATGAGGAAGCTGCCCGTCACCGACGGCGCCTTGTAGCTGACGTTGCCGAAGTCGGTCGAACCCATTCCTCGCCGCGATGTGCGCGGAACGATTTCCAGGCCAACCTCCTTCATGTTCTCGAGGTAGCGCTCGGCAACGATGTAGTTCGAGCGCATGTCGTAGAAGGTGTCGCCGCGGGTGAGCTTCATCTCACAGCCGGTCATCAGCGCGGCGCCCTCAGCCACCTTGTCGAACTTCGCCACCAGATCCTCGAGGCCCTCGAGCGAGGCCGAGCGCACCTCGATAAAGGCGGATGCGTAGTGCGGCACGACGTTCGCCGCGTCACCGCCGTGGGTGATGATGCCGTGAATGCGCGTGTCCATCGTGACGTGCTGGCGCAGCGCGTCGAGGCCGGTGAACAGCTTGATCACGGCGTTGAGCGCGTTGACGCCGTTGTAGGGGTCCGCGGCAGCATGCGCGGGCTTGCCGAAATACTCGACGGTCGTCCCGACGAGAGCCAGACTCGTGCCCTCGGGGTAGCTGGTCGGCACGCCGGTGTGGTCGCCGTAATGCACCATCAGCGCGGCATCGACGTCGTCGAAGACCCCATTGTCGACGAGCGGGATCTTGCCGCCGGTCGTCTCCTCGGCCGGAGTGCCGACCACCTGGAAAATGCCGTCGATCTCCGGCATCACCGCGTGCAGCCCGATCGCCGAGGCCAGTCCGCTGCCCGCGATCAGGTTGTGTCCGCAGCCGTGCCCGATACCCAGAAGCGCGTCGTACTCGGCCAGGACGGCGACGACCGGGCCCTCCGCCCGGCCATGCAGCGCGGCGACGAACGCGGTCTCCAACCCGCCCGCCGGCATCTCGACCTCGAACCCAAGGTCGCGCATCTTCGATGCGAGCAGCGCCGATGCCATGCGCTCCTCGTTGCCGATTTCGGGGTTCTGACGGATCGTCTCAGCAACGCCGATGATCTCGTCACGATGCGCCTCGATCGCGTCCACGATCCGCTTGCGAAGCTCGTCCCGCCCTGCCATCCGCTCACTCCTTCTGGTCGTGCCCGTGCCATCGGGGAGCAATGTAGCATGGCTACAGGTCGTTGCCCGTCGGCCGATGCCATCGCCGCCGATGCGCCGTACCGTCGGACCGCGGCCGCCCAGATTGCGCGCGAAGCGCTATTGTCTACCCGCTCTACGGAGACTACACTGCTCCGTATGTAGACATCATCATAGAGGGGATGGGCGCGGATGTTCGACCTGATGGCGCGTAGTTGGTGGATTCACGTCCTCCGCGGGATCGGGGCGATCATCTTCGGGGTGATCGCGTTGCTATGGCCTGACCTGACGGTTGGCGCAATGGTGATCATCTTCGGTGTGTTCGCGATCGCTGACGGCATCGCCGACATCGCCGGCACGTTCGTGTTCGGCGGCGTGCCGGGCGAATCCCGACTCATCCGCGGGCTGCTCGGCCTTGTCAGCATCGGGGCCGGCATCGTCGCGCTCCTCTGGCCCGACATCACCGCCCTGGCGTTGCTGTACGTTGTCGCGATTTGGGCGATCATGATCGGGATCGGCGAGATCGTGGCGGCCATCCGCCTGCGCGAGGTCATCGAGGGCGAGTGGCTTCTAGGGCTCGGCGGCCTGCTGGCGATCGTCTTCGGCGTGATCGCGATCATCTTCCCCGGCTCGGGCATCCTTGCTCTGACCTGGCTCGTCGGCGCCTACGCGATCCTCTTCGGCATCACATTGGTGGCGGTCGTCTTCGAGGTTCGTGGCTGGAAGTCGCGCGACCGGACCGCCTGACGGCGCGGCTCAACGGGCGTGCCGGTCGCTCGCTGGCGCGCTACTGGCCTTGGGACGGCCTCGACCCACGACCAGCGCGGGCAGCGTAGGAGCTTCCAGCCGGCCCAGCGGCCGTCGTGGCGGCGGACGCCGTGGGGGCTGGCGAGATCGAGCCAGGCTGGAATCATGAAGACGTGGCCGCAGTGCGGACAGCGGCACGCGAACGCGCGGGCGTGCCAGCGGACGAGCAGCGCCAGCCCGATCACCGTGGCGGCGACGCCGAGCCACGGCTCGATGACGAAGCCGGCCACCATCGCCACGATCAGCGCCGCGATGCGGACGAGCGTACCAGCCCATCCCACCTCATCCCGTTGGCCATCGCGCATGACTGCCTCCCGTCGCCCGCATTCCGGCGGGATCATGGCACGCCCGAAGGAGAACGCGCCCGACATCCGGGTTGGCGCCACGCTCTTGACGCCGATGATGCCTTACCATAGAGTAATGCATTAGTAACATCTTACTCGATGGTAAGGCATGGAGGTGGCCGCAGTGCCCGCAGTCGTTCGCTCGGGAGAGATTCAAGCCACGCCCAGTGCCGTCTGGCGCTGGCTGGCGACGCCGGAGGCGCTTCGACGCTGGATCAGCCCCAGCCTCGAGATCGACCTCCGCGTTGGCGGGGCCTATCGTCTGCGCGAGGCCGGGGGTGACACCTGGATCAGCGGCACGGTCCTGGAGCTTGTGCCCGAGGGTGGCGTGGTGCTGTCCTGGCTGGAGGAGGGGTGCGACT
>DAOKZM010000372.1:0-3721 GCA_035325665.1 Thermomicrobiales bacterium
GGTTCCACCACCAGCGCTCGCCGTCGCTGACGAGCTCGGCGACGGTCGCGCCGGTATCGTCCCAGGCCGTTACGAGCTGCTGGCGGGCGCCGTCCGGCATGACACGCTCGATACGCTCGACGACCCAGTGCATCAGACCGCCCTCGTCCTGGCGCAGGTCGGACCAGACCTGATAGCGAACGAACCAGCCCTCGCCTGGATCGAGCGGGCGCAGGTCGTCCAGCGCCGCAGGCGCCGGAGTCGCGTCGCTACCGGCCGGCGGGTCGATTTGCAGCCAGGCGACCCCGGCGCTGTCTTCGCCGACGACGTTGATCTGCCAGCATCCGGAGTGCGGGAAGGTGAAGAGCGTGCGCCAGACTGGGCCATCGATCCAGCTAGCGTCGCCGACCTGTGGACCCCAATCGGACGCGAACTGCTCGCCGGTGGTCGTATTCTCGGCGGTAACCGACAACCGGGCGATGCTGGAGGCCGGCATGGCGACCAGGACGATCCCCAGTTCTCCGGCGACGAGGTGGTTGCCGCCCTCATCGCCGCCGCGCATGGCGAAGACCTGCATCGTTCCCTGGCCAACCAGCAGCCGTCCCTGGATCGTCTCCATCGTGTCGTCGCGCGTGGCTGGCGTCGCCGCGCAGCCGCGCTCGTCCGGCGGCAGGGCGTCCAGCGCGGCGAGGAACGTGTCCTCGATGGTGAAAGCGGGCGGGAGCGCGGGCGGTGATGCCTCCGGTGTCGCGTCGCCCGCGTTGATCGCGACCGGCGACCAGACCGGCTGCGCGCCGATGGCGGAGTCCTCGGCGAGGATGCGCCGGTTCGCGCCGTCGCGATCCATCACGATGAGCGTCGCGCGGGCGCCGCGATCGTTCGGGTCGTCGGTCACGTCCATAAACGCGATCTGCTGGCCGTCCGGCGACCAGCGCGGCCCAAACGGACCTTGCTCCCCGTCGAACGCGGCGATCTCCTGCTGGTCCGTGCCGTCGGGTCGCACGACCCGGATCGAGTGGCGCGTCTCGGTCGAGTCCACGTAGGCGATCCAGGCGCCGTCCGGCGACCAGGCCGGCGCCCCGGCCCAGCCGTCTCCGGTCGTGATCCGTCGTGGTTGCCCACCGGCGCTATCGACGACGAAGACATGGCTCGGGTCGAGCGTGCCATCGGCAGAGCGGACGTAGGCGAGTTGCGCGCCGTCGAGTGACCAGGTCGGGGAGAAGTCCCACAGCGCGTCGTCGGAAAGCTTCACGAGTCCAGCGCCGTCGGCGTGAACCACAAAGATGTCGCTGTCGAACGCATCGTCTGACCGACGTTGGACGACGAAGGCGAGCCGCGTGCCGTCCGGCGACCAGGTCGGGGGCATGGCGGCCTCATCTGCGGCCAGGTCTGTCAGCTGTGCCAGGTCGGAGCCATCCGCGTTCATCACCATCAGGTCGGTCGAGCGCTCGTCAGAACCTTGCCAGCGGGTGAAGGCGATGCGGCTGCCGTCCGGCGACCAGGCCGGGTCGTTGTCCAACGTCTCGATGTCGGCCGTCGTCAGGCGCTGGAGGTCGCCACCGTCCGCGTTCATCGTGTAAATGGAGAACCCACCACCATCCATGCCGCTGGAGAAGGCGATCCGCGTGCCGTCTGGCGACCAGGCGGGAGCCCAGACGGCGCCACTGGTGACGATCCGCGCCCCGGTCCCATCGGATCGCACGGACTGGATGGCGCGGTGGGTGTCATCCGTCTGACCGACGTAGAGGATCTCGCGGGTGATCGCGCTCGTGGCCGGCGGGACCGGCGCAGCGGTGCGTGGTTCCTCGCTGTCCCGGCCGCGGAAGAGGACGACCAGCAGCGTCCCCACCAGGACGAACGCGAGCACGGCCGCGGCGAAGGCCAGCCACTGGCGCAGGTGACTCGATCGGGACTGGTCGTCGAACGCCGGCCAGTCGGTGGCAGCAGGCCGGCGGCCAAACCGACGCGGCGAGACGACGGCCGGCTCGGTCGATGGACTGGAATCACCGCGCTGCACCAGCAATCGGCTGAACGACGAGCTGGTGCTCGCCGGGATGGGCACAGCGTATAGAGCATCGAGGTCGCTGAGCAGAGCGAGCGTCGCCCGGTCGGGACGGCCATCGAGCAGGTCGGCGTAGCTGGTCTGGATGTGCTCAGGCGTCACCGTATTGCTCCCTCAACTGCTGGATGATGCGGGTGATCTGCTTCTTGACTGCCGCCTCGCTCCGGCCGACGACGGGGGCGATCTCGCGCGATGAGAGTCCGGCCGCGAAGCGGAGGCCGAGCAGCTCGCGTTTGTCCGGGTCGAGCGTCGCGAGCTGCTCGCGCAGCCGCTCGACGCGCTCTCGGCGCAGCGCGGCCACCTCGGGGTCGTCATCGCTGGCGATGTCGAGCCGCTCCGGCAGGAGGTCGATGTCGAGCGCCGGCCGGCGGCGGCGGTGCGCGTCGGTCGCGACGTTGCGGGCGATCCGGAAGAGCCAGGCGGTGAACGGCAGCCCATGTTCGCGATAGCGCGGCAGGGCGTCGAGCGCCTGGAGGAAAACCTGCTGGGTCAGGTCGGCCGCCTCGTCGTCGGTTGCCGCCCGTAGCCGCAGGTAGCGATAGACACGCGGGTGATAGCGGACGTAGAGCGGAGCGAACGCCGCCGGGTCGCCCTGCGCGGCGCGGACGACGACCGCGTCGTCGACCTCGACGACCTGCTCGTCCTCGCCCCGCCCGACCGGCGCGTCCGCCCTCACCCCGCCTCCTCTCGCCAGGCTTGCCCCTGCCTCTACTGGTTGTAACGGATGCAGCGCAAATTGGGGACAGATGGAGGCTGGCCCTCGCCCCCGCCCCCCTCTCCCAATTCTGGGCGAGGGGGTGTCCGCAGCAGCGAGCTTCGCGTGCCGTCCTTCTTCCCTCCCCTCACAGGGGAGGGGTTTGTCGCCGCCGAACACCTCAACCCGGCGCCGTACCCCGCGAGAACCGGACACCCCTCTCCCCGCGGGCGGGAGCCCTCTGGGCAGCGCCGGGGGTGAGGTCTCTCCCGCCCGCCTGTGCCAGACTACCAACAACAATGCATACGACATGGGAGGGAGCGGGCTGTGGAGCGGGTGGAGGTGCTGGTCGTCGGGGCCGGGGCGATCGGCTGCGCGATCGCGGAGGCGCTAGCGAAGCGCGGGCAACGCGGGGCGCTGGTCGTCGATCGCGGCAAGGCGGGGGATGGGTCGAGCAACCGCGCGGCCGGCGGGCTGCGGGCGCAGTTCCCGACCGAGCTGAACGTCCGCATGACGCTGCTGTCGCAGCCGTACTTCCGCGAGCTGGGCGATGCAATCGACTGGGTCGAGAGCGGCTACATCTACCTCGGCCGCAACCCGGGCAAGCCGGAGGAGTATCAGCGCAACGTCGCGATGCAGCGCTCGCTGGGCGTCGACGTCGAGATGGTCGACCCGGACGAGCTGGAGGCGCGCTGGCCGTGGCTCAACCCCGAAGGGGTCATCGCGGCGACTTGGTGCCCGACCGACGCTGTCTTCGACCAGGTGAAGTTCATGGACGTGCTGGTCGAGCGCGCCCGCGCGGCCGGCGCGGAGGTCCGCGAGGGGCTCGAGGTGACCGGCCTGCGGATGGACGGCGGCCGGGTGGTCGGGGCCGAGACAGACGCCGGGCCGATCGAGGCGGGGGGGGCGGGGCTGGCGCCCCGGGCCTGGTCGCCGCCGATCTCCCCGCCGGTCGGGCTGGGCCTGCCCGTCGGCCGCGTGCGGCG
>DAOKZM010000373.1:0-537 GCA_035325665.1 Thermomicrobiales bacterium
CCGGGGCCAATATCGGGATTGCGATGACGGACGCCGAGTACGCGCTGGTGCTCAACCCGGATACGGTCGTGCCAGCCGGGGCGGTCGCGACACTCACTGTTTGGCTCGACGCGCACCCGCACCACGCGGTCGCCGGGCCGCGCCTGCGCCGCCCAGACGGTTCGGTCCAGCCGAGCAGGCGTCGTTTTCCGCGCCCGTGGACGCCGCTCTTCGAGAGCTCGCTGGTCGAGGAGTGGTGGCCTGGCAACCCGGTCGCCGCGCACTACCACCTGTCCGACGTGCCGGACGACAGGGAGCAGGATGTCGACTGGGTTGTCGGCGCGGCGATGCTCGTCCGGCGGGCAGCGATCGTCCAAGCAGGCGGGTTCGACGAATCGTTCCGCATGTATGCTGAAGAGGTCGAGTGGTGCTGGCGGTTCCGATGCCACGGCTGGCGGACGGGCTTCGTGCCGGCGGCCGAGATCGTCCACCACGAAGGCGCCGTCGCGATGGCCAACGTGGCGCAGGACGAGATCGGCCACGCCGTCGCCTGGTACG
>DAOKZM010000373.1:547-3700 GCA_035325665.1 Thermomicrobiales bacterium
CGCGGCGCAGGATCTCCCGCGCAGGCTGGCCGAGTTCGACGCCAGCCGGGTTCAGTTGATCGGACGACTCTACGGCGCCGGTTGGGCACGTATCGTCCGGCTCACGATCCTGGTGGATTACGCAATCCGGCTGCTGCGGGAGTCCGCTAAGTGGCTCCTCGGCCATCGGCGCGAGCTGCGCAGGGCGCGGATGGGCTTCTACACCGCGGCGCTGCGCCGCGGGCTACGAGGACGTTGATGGCGGCGACCAACGTGCTGCTGGTAACCGGCGAGTACCCGCCGATGGCGGGCGGGGTCGGCGACTACACCGAGCTACTCCGGGCGGCGCTGGAGAGCCACGGTATCGGCGCGACCGTCTACGCGCCGGGCGGCGGGCGGGAGCACGTCGTTGGGTACGGCCGGTGGGGCTGGCGTGCCGCGCGGCAGGTCGGCAGCGTCGCGCGGCGAACGGGAGCGGACGTCGTCCACATCCAGTACCAGGCCGGCGCGTTCGGCATGCATCCGTCATCGAACCTGCTGCCATGGCTGTTGCGGCGCCATCTGCCGGTCGTGACGACCTTCCACGACCTGCGCCCGCCATACTTGTTCCCGAAGGCCTCGTTCGTCCGGCGATTCGCGATGCTCCGAATGGCGCGCGCCTCGGCGGCGGTGGTCGTGACCAATCCGTTCGACGCCCGCGCGCTCGTCAACGCCGGGATCGACGTGGTCGAAATCCCAATCGGCCCGAACCTGCCGCCGCCGGAGGTCCCTCCCGCCGTCGATCTGAGGACGGTCGCGTTCTTCGGGCTGCCCAGTCGCGCGAAGGGGATCGTCGAGCTGATTGAGGCGATCGGACTGATCGACAGCCGGCGACGGCCGCGTCTGGCGCTAGTCGGCGACGCCGGGACGCCGTCGCCGAACAACGACCTCGTCTCGACAGCCGAGCTCGATCACCTGGCGGCCGAGAATGAGGTCCAGATCGAACGCACCGGCTATCTCTCGGCGCAGCAGGCGAGTGACGCGCTCGCCGGGTCCGGCGTCGTCGCACTCCCCTTCCAGCGCGGCGCGAGCCTGCGCAGCGGGTCGTTGCTGGCGGCGCTGCAAGCGGGCAGACCGGTCATCACGACGGCGCCAGCGTCGTCCGAGGCGCTGCGCGACCTGGCCGCTCTGCCACAGCTCCTGGTCATCCCGCGCGGCGACACGGGCAGGATTTGGGACGCGATCGAGACGGGCCTGACGGCGGGCAGGACCAGCGCGCCACTGCCCGAGCGCTACCGATGGGCGTCGATCGCCGCCGCACACGCCGCGCTCTACGCATCGGTTCTCGACCGCTGGGAGCGCGCGCGGAGATGAGCACAGCGACGCGGCCGGCGACCCGGCCGGCCATGCGCGAGCGGCTCGCGGCGACGATCGACGCTCGCGCGGCGTGGCTCCACTACCTGGCGCTCGGCGCGATCGTCGTCGCCGGAGCCTGGCTGCGGCTGACCGGACTGAACCGCCAGAGCCTGTGGTTCGACGAGGTGGACGTCGTCGTCCGCGCCCAGCGGCCGTTCGACCAGGTGCTGCGCACCTTCGTCGCGGCCGGCGAGAACGGGCCGCTGTATAACGCCATGCTCGCAATCTGGGTCCGGCTCGCCGGCATCTCGGAGATCGCGGTGCGCTTCCCCTCGGCCGTCGCTGGCATCCTGACGATCCCAGTGCTCTATCTGCTGGCCCGCCAGGTGGCCGGGAGCCGCGCCGGACTGTTGGCGGCGGGGCTGCTGGCAGTCTCGCCCTACCATCTCTGGTACTCGCAAGAGGCCAAGATGTACACGATCGTCGTCCTGCTGGCGATGCTCTCGAGCCTCCTCCTGGTCGAGGCGCTGGCGCGTAACCGGGCCGTCTGGTGGGTCGCCTACGTCGTCGCGACCAGCCTGATGTTCTACACCCACGTTGCGACGGTCCTCGTCTTCGCCGCTCAATCTGGCTATGTCGTGCTGGCTCGCAGGGTCTGGCGCGGGCGCGAGCGCGGCTGGCTGCTGGCCGCCGCGGCGCTGACGCTTCCTTATCTGCCGATCGCGCTTTGGGCGGCCAAGGTGGTCGGCGGCGGGGTGGCGACCTGGCAGCCGGACGTCGGGCTCTGGGACGCGGTCAGCATCCTCGGCATCAAGCTGGCGGTGAATAGGTCGACGACGGATATCGAACGCCTCGGGGCGGCGGTGTATGCGCTGCTGGCCGTTGGGGGCGTCTACGCGCTCTGGCGCAGCCGCCGGCCGCAGCAGTGGTGGCTGCTGCTGGCGGCGCTGGTCGTGGTCCCGATCGTGGGGCTGTGGGCGGTCTCGTTGCGCCAGTCGGTCTTCTCCGACCGCTACGCGATCGTCGCGCTGCCGGCCTATCTGACGCTGGTCGCGGCGGCGGTCGCGGCGTTGATCGCCGGCCGCCGGACCTGGCCGCTCGGGTTCGTCAGCCTCTTCGTCCTGCTCGCCTTCGCCTGGACGCCGATCCGCGACGTCAACCGCGCCACCGCCGCCGTCAAGGAGGATTGGCGTTCGGCCTACGCCGACGTCGCCCGGCGCGCCGAGCCGGGCGACGCGATCATCGTGCACCCCGGCTACATGATCACGACGCTGGAGTATTACGAGCAGCGTGAGCCGGCACTGCGCCAGTATCCAGCAGTCACGATTCCGACGTTCAAGGTGAAGTGGCTGACGCGGGAGCTGATGGTCCAGCAGGTCCGCGACCAAGCCAGGAGCGCGCGGCGTTTCTGGCTAGTCGAGTCGCCAGACCGGGTACCGGCCGAAGACCCCGACGATACGCTGGTGTCCTGGCTATCGTCGACGGGGACTGTCCTCTACCAGCACGACGTCACGGGAGTGCGGATCACGCTCGTCGAGATGCCGCCAGGCTGGTAGCGCGGCCCCGCGCCCGTGTCTGCCAGTCCCGGCTGATGACCTCGCTGAAACCCCTTCCCAATCGCGTCCGAGTGTGGCTTACTGCTGTACGTACATGTACGTACAGCAATTGCGGAGGAGCCGCCCCGGATGCGGAGCATCGTCGCCAGCTTTATCGTGTTCCTGGTTGTCACAGCCGTGCTGCTCCATCACACTTCGGCGCACGACGACATCGCGCCGCAAGCGGCTGCGGCCGCCGTGGCGTCGGCGACGGCACCGGCGGCCCAGACGCCCGCGCCAACCG
>DAOKZM010000374.1:0-3657 GCA_035325665.1 Thermomicrobiales bacterium
AGAGGTACTGGTTGGTGCTGTCCTTGAGCTTGCGCAGCACCAGCGCCGTCGCGTCGTTCATCATCCAGCGGGCGCGCGGCCGGTATGGCCGGGGCAGCGAGTGGTAGCCGTCGATGATCTCGTCGGCGGTGATCGCCGAGTTGGTCGCCGTCGTCTTGCCGACGCTGGCGTCCAGCAGCACGCCGCGCGTCTTGGCGGTGCCGTTGCCGTTGACCATCGCGGCTTCCTCGGCATCGCCGAAGGAGCGGCGGAACGACTCGGCGAGGTGCGCCTGCAGGTCGAACGCGAAGTCGTTGACCAGCTCCTCGCTGGCCTTCGTGATCCGGGCGAGCTTGTGGGCGCCGAGCGTCGCGACGCCAAACTCGTCGTCGGACTCGGTGTAGGCCACGCCCTCACCCGTCCACGTTGCGACGCCGCGGTCGATCACGACCGGGATGGTCGAGGTGCCGGAGCCGGTCGTCATCGTGGTGCCGAGCTGCCGCATGACGTTCTGCTCCGTCAGCGCCTCGATCAGCTCGCGCTGGAACTCGTCCGGCACGGCGTAGCCGCCGTCGGCATCGACGCCGACCGACATGGCGCGGTGCTCCTGCGGCAGCAGGCCGGAGATCGAGCGCCGCGCGTAGCTCCAGAAGCCCGACCGGTACTCGGCCGAGCTGAACGGGCTGGCCGTGTCGCCGTCCCGCTGCTCAGGATCGGGCCGCTGCGGCAGGTGGTCCGGCGCGGCATAGCGCGCCTCGCGGTCCATCTGCTGCTCGAGCCGCTCCGCGCGGGCGCCGAGGTCGTCGATGGCCGCGTTGATCCGGCCGTACTGCTCCTCCTCCTCGGCGGTCAGGTTGCGGTTCGCCGCCTCGGCGGCGTCCAGCAGCGCGCGGGCCTCGTCAACGCGCGCCCGCCGCTGCGCCCGCAGGTCGTTGATCTGTTCCATCAGTGCCATCGTCTGTCTCCTCGTGTCGTATCGCGCGAGATCAGCCCCGCGCCAGCAGGTCGAGCCGTCGTCGTCGGAGCTGGAGCTGCTGCCCCGGCGTCACCTCCGCGCCCTCCTGGGCCGGCGGCGGCGGGGGCGAGACGACGCGCCCCCTGGCGAGCACTTCGGTGTCGGCGTAGGCCGGGTAGGTCACCGGCGAGACGTCGTAGAGGTTGAGGTCGAGTAACTCGCGGAGCGGCCTGGGTCGGTCCTGATGCCACATCTCGGTCCGCACGTCGAAGGCGAACGAGCCCTGGCTGACGTTGCCGGCCCGGACCTTTGTTACGACGCGCTGCGCGTCCGGGTCGTTGGCGTCGAGGTCGGCCTCAAACCACAGCCCGACGTCGTCCTCGCGAAGCCGCAGCGTGCCGTTCGTCGTCCGCGCCATGACGGTGTCCGGGTTGTGGTTGAACAGCAGCGCGACGTCCTGGCCCTCCTCGATCGCCCGCGCGAACGCGCCGCGCCGAATGACCTCGTCGAACCAGCCGCCGATGTCCGCCACGCGGTCGAAGACCGCAGCGTGGCCGAAGAGCCGCAGCACCTCAGCGCCGTCTTCGGCGGCGCGCTGCTCCAGCCGGACCCCCGAGATGGGAAAGGCCCGGACCTCGTGGCCCGGGCCGGCAGCCGGCGCATCCTGGGTTGTCATGTCCTGCTCCTATCCGGGCGTGATGACGCACTCGCAGCCGGTATGCAGCGGCGGGTGACCGATGGTCGAACGCGAGATGAGCGGCGCGATGCCGCCGGGCGTGAGCTCCGCCCCGGCGGCGAGGAACGCGCTGCCGGTCGAGACCGTCCGGCCGTCCATCGACTGGCAGTAGTCGCACGGCCCGTCGCCGGCCGCACGCCAGCGCAAGGCCAGGACGCCGAGGAACCCGTAGGTGAAGACCGCCACGGCGTTCGACGAACGATGCGCCTCGTCGCCGGCGACGTCGTTCGGCCGGTCGTCCCAGTCGTCCAGCTCGGCCGCGATCGCCGCGGCCAGCGTCTCGGCGTCGCGCTGCTCCGACCGTTCGCCGTCGCTGTTCACCAGCGCCAGCAGCCGCGAGCGAGAGTCGCCACAGTAGCGCCGCGCCAGCACCTCGACGTATGCATCGACGAACGTCTCGATCTCCTCTGCCGGCGGCGGGTCGTCGTCCAGCTCGTCAGCCGCCTCGCCAGCGATCGCCGTCGCCAGCGTCGTGACCGGCGCCGTCCAGTAGTCGATCACGCGGCTCGGCAGCTTCTCGTAGTAGTAGTCGCGCACCCAGCGGCTGAACGACTCGACATCGCCCTCGCGCTCCAGATGACGGCGCGCCGCGGAGCGCACGTCGGCCTGCTCGATTCGAACGATCCGCGCCGCCACATCGGCCAGCGCCGCCCGGTGCGCGTTCGCCAGCCGCCGGCGTGACGCCGCCGGCCGCCGCGACCGCTCCTCGAGTCCGGCTCTGGTCTCGGCCGGGATCGCTGCTCGCGCCGGCGCATCCTGGGCACCGTCATCCGGTTGGCCGGGAGCGGCCGCGTCGACCATGTTGAGCGGCTGGAGGTAGACATCGCCACCCTCGACCGGGTTGCGGTTCTCCATCTCGCGGACGTCGTTCACGCTCCACCAGCCCCACTGCCGGCCGATCGCATACGACTGCGTCCGCGTCTCGAGGTCGCCCCGCAACAGGCCATCGACCAGGAACTCGGCAAAGAACTTCGCGCGCATCGACGGCGGCATGAGCTGCTGCCGGATCGCCCGCTCGATCCGCACGAGGTACGGGCGCAACGTATAGATGACCAGCCCGATGTTCTGCTGCTCGATCCCGGTCCCCCACGATGTGCTGCGCTCGACATCGGCGATCAGGTGCGGCGGCACGCGATACAATCGCGCGATCTCCGCGACCTGGAACTTCCGCAGCTCGAGAAACTGCGCGTCACGCGGCGGGATGCCCACCGTCGAGACGCTCATGCCCTCCTCGAGCACCTTCATCCGCCACGACCGCGAGACGCCGCCGTACCCCTCCTGCCAGGAGCGTTCGAGGTTTTGCTGCGCCACGTCGGAGAGCTGCCCCGGATGGCTGAGGATGATCCCAGGACGGGCGTCCGCCTCGAAGAACCTCGCGCCGTACAGCTCGGCCGCCAGCCCGACGCCGATGCCGCGCCGCGCCATGCCGATTGGCGAAAAACCCTGCAGTCCGTTGAAGCCCAGCAGCGGGATCGCGAACACCTGATCGCGCCGCAGCGTGCGTTCGCCGCCGTTGTAGACGTACTCCAGCTGCCCGCGTCCGTCTCGCTGCACGCGGACCTTGCCCGGCGGCAGCGGCCAGAGCTCGGACGGCATGCCGTCGCGACGGACGATCTCCGAGTAGTGGTTGCCCCACGCCGACAGGTGCGCGATGACCGTCTCCCAGTAGGAGAACGAGTTCATCTCCGGGTTCGGCGCGTCGTGCAGCAGCTCGTACATCGGGTGCGTCGTCGCCCGCTGCCGGCCGCGTGGCTCCATCCGCTCGTAGACCGGCAAGGGCAGCGACGCGACGGACTCGGAGAGGATGCGGATGCACGAGTAGACCGCGATCATCTGCATCGCCGTCCGCTCGTTCACCGCGACGCCCGCCTCGGTCGGCACGACGCCCAGCGCCTCGCGGAGCGCGTCCGACGGGTTCGCCAGCGTGCTCCGTCGCTCCAGCAGGCTGCTGATGATGCCACGCCCAACCGCCGTCCCAACGCGAGCA
>DAOKZM010000375.1:0-3648 GCA_035325665.1 Thermomicrobiales bacterium
ACCGGCAGGTGATGACCAATCGCGAGACGGTTTGGCTGCTGGCGGTCTTTATCGTCATGCTGTCGGTCTGGTCGGCTTTCTCGGGCTACCTCGGCGCCTACCTGAAGACGGAGCTTCGCGCGAGCGCCAACGCGACGAGCCTGATCTTCCTCATCAGCGGTGTCTGCTTCACCGCCGGCAGCCTGATCGTGCCGCGGGTGATCGAACGGGCGCCGAAGCGGCGGGTCCACGGCGCGGGCATCGTCTATACGAGCATCCCGACGGTGGCGCTGTTCGTCGGCATCACCGCTTTGCTCGGCGTCAGCCTCTACCTGATCACCGGCATCCTGCTGCTCGACTCGCTGCCCGAGGCGCGGGGCGCGGTGATGGCGTTGCAGGCGGCTGGCACTGAGGTCGGGCTGGCGTTCGGCGCCGCCTGGGGCGGCGCGGCGCTGGTCGTCAGCAACGACGACTACGTCGCCGTCTACCAGAGCCTGGCGATCCTGGCGCCGCTCGTCATCATTTGCCTGGTGATGAGCGCGCGATCCGCCCGGCCACAGCCGACGGTCACGGACGGCGATCTGGCGATCAACCCGAGCGCGTAGGGGGTGTTCGCGATGCGCGGCGAGGCGCGGGCCGGAGCAGTCTCCCGGTCCGCGACCGGGACGTACGTCCAGCCGGCGTCGAGGATCGTCTGGACGATCGGGTCCTTCATCTCGGCGACGTCGAAGCGGTAGCTGTAGGCCTTGCCGAAGATCTCGTACCAGCTGGCGTCGACGATCTTCCATATCAGTCACAGATCAGCCTCCTCGTTCGTCCTGTCTCCGAGGACGCGCGCCTGTCCGGTCGCCGGGGTCGAGAACGGGCCAACGGGCCAGTGCCGGCATGACGCCGCCGGGCGTAGTGTGGGTCCGAGTGTGGCGCTCGCCTGCCCGCGCCACCCGCGACGAACAAGGACGCCCAACGAGGGAGGCAGCATGACCACGACGAGCGAGCAAGCCTCGCGCAACATCCTGACGACATCGGCGGACCACCTGTTCGCCTGGGCCAGGCGCTCCAGCCTCTGGTGGCTGCAGTTCGGGCTGGCCTGTTGCGGGATGGAGATGATCGCGGCGCAGATGCCGCGCTACGACATGGGCGAGCGCTTCGGGATGCTCTACCGGGCCGCCCCGCGCCAGGCGGACCTGATGATCATCTCGGGCACCGTCACGAAAAAGATGGCGCCAACTGTCCGCGCGCTCTATGACCAGATGGCCGACCCCAAGTGGGTCGTCTCGATGGGGAGCTGCGCCAACGTCGGCGGGCCGTTCGACACCTACGCCGTCGTCCAGGGCGTGGACCAGATCCTGCCGGTCGACGTCTACATCGGTGGCTGCCCGCCGCTGCCCGAGGACCTGATGCACGGCGTCCTCGAGCTGCAGAACCGCATCATCCGCTACACGACGATCGAGCAGACGCGCGGCCACGACGCCGCCGAGCGGGATCGCCAGTCCGAGCGCGTCGCCGCGCGGGAGCGTGTCGTCGGCACCGACGCGATGATCGCGATGCGGTAGGTTGGGCCCCCCCCCCCCCCCCCCCCCCCCCCCTTTTGGGGGGGGGGGGGGGGGGGGGGGGCGGGGGGGGGGGGCGGGCCTTTTTCCCTCCCCCCCCCCCGGGGGGGGCGGGGGGGGGGGGGGGGGGGGGGTTCGTCCCAACGACCTACGCCCGCGGCTTCTGCGGGGCCGGGGGCTTGGCGCCCTCGGGGAGTGGCGTGCGGTAGGGCCGCCCGTCGGTGCGCTCCTTGAACTCGGCCTGCGCCTTGGCCAGTTCGTCCGGGTTGGTGTAGAGCTCGGCGGCGGTGACGGCCATCGCCTTGGCGGCGTGGATCATGCCCTTGTGGCCGATCGACATCGCGCCGGTCGCGGTGATGCCCCAGCTATGACCGGGGATGCCGAGCGGCCAGCAGGTCGTATGGACCTGCAGCGTCGGCGTGATCCAGCTGACGTCGCCGACGTCGGTCGAGCCGGCGCCGGCCTTGCCCTCGTCAATCGGGTCGAGGATCTCGCTGTTGAGCGGCGTCTCCAGCAGGCGTAGCGGCATCTCCATCGCCCGGAGCGACGTCTCGCGCGTGCCGGCCGGGTAGCCCTCGACGATCGTCTGGGCGTACTGCTGCTCCTCGGCGGTGAACTCCAGCGGTCCCAGCTCGCGCAGCAGCCCGAGCGCCAGGTCGGCAAGCGCCCGGTTCGGCAGCACGTTGTAGGCGCCGGCCTGGAAGTGCTCCTCGACCGTCGTCTCGGTCATCAGCGTCGCGCCCTCAGCGATCTTGCGCACCCGCGCCGTGATCTCCTCGACCTGGTCGCGCTCCGGGGCGCGGACGAAGTACCAGACCTCGGCCTCCTCGGGGACGACATTCGGCGCGCCGCCGCCATTGGTGATGACGTAGTGGATGCGCGCCTTCTCGATCACATGCTCGCGCAGGTAGTTGACGCCGTTGTTCATCAGCTCGACCGCGTCCAGCGCCGAGCGGCCCTGGTCCGGCTGGGCCGCCGCGTGGGCCGTCTTGCCGAAGAACTTGAAGCGCAGGTTATCGACCGCCAGCGAGCTGCCGAGCGACACAGTCGTCGTCCCCCACGGGTGCCAGGTGATCGCCGCATCGAGGTCGTCGTACGCCCCGGCGCGAGCCATGTACACCTTGCCGGTGATTGTCTCCTCGGCCGGGCAGCCGTAGTAGCGCACCGTGCCGGGCTGGCCGGTCTCCTTCATCCAGGCCTTGACCGCCATCGCCGCCGCCATCGCCGCCGTGCCCAACAGGTTGTGGCCGCAGCCGTGGCCGGGCGCCTCGGCGACGACCGGGTCCTTCGTCGCCTGCGACTTCTGGGATAGCCCCGGCAGCGCGTCGTACTCGCCGAGGAAGCCGATGATCGGCTTGCCCTCGCCCCACTCGGCGCTGAACGCGCTCGGCTGGTCGCCGACGTTGCGGGTGATCCGGAAGCCGTCGGCCTCCATCGTCTGGGCCTGCAGGTCGCAGGCGAACATCTCGTCCATCGCGACCTCGGGCCGCTCCCAGATCTGGTCGGAGATGTCGGTGAACTGCTCCTGCCGCTCGTCGATCCAGTCGGCCAGCTCGCGTTTTGCCGCCATGATGTTCCTCCCCATCGGTCCGATCCCCGTGCGGCGGCACGATAACACAACCCGCGAAGCAGAGCAGCGGGAATGCCAGCTCCGGCGCGGGGGTTAACGCCGGAGAGAGCCGGGTGGCATGTTCACTGCGCTCGATCCATCGTACCCTGTCGGGCGGCGGACGCCCGTCGCAGCGGAAATGGGAGAGTGGAGACACGATGCTCAAGCTTGGATGGAAGGCCTCGGCCGAGCAGTTCGGCCCGCGCGAGCTTCTCGACTTCGCGGTGATCGCCGAGGAGGTCGGGTTCGACTCGGTGATCGTCAGCGACCATTTCCAGCCCTGGCGGCACAATCACGGCCACTCGCCATTCTCGTTCGCCTGGCTGGCCGCGGTTGGCGAACGCACCAGCGCCGTCCAACTCGGCACCAGCGTCGTGACCCCGACCTTCCGCTACCACCCCTCGATCGTCGCCCAGGCGATGGGCACGCTCGGCTGCCTCGCGCCGGGGCGCGTCTTCCTCGGCGTCGGCACCGGGGAGTCGCTGAACGAGATCCCGGCGATCGGCACGG
>DAOKZM010000376.1:0-3644 GCA_035325665.1 Thermomicrobiales bacterium
CCGCGTAGGTCGTGGTTGCCGAGCACCCCGACGACGGCGGACGCTGCGGGCCAGCCGGCGAGCAGCCCACCGTCCGACACCGGCCGGCCGTGGTCGTAGAAATCGCCGGTGATCGCGATGATGTCCGGCGCGAACGCCTCGGCGATCCGTCGGGCACGCCAGAGCATGTCGAGCCGCACACCGGCCCCGCCTACATGCAGGTCGGTCAGGTGCGCGATCCGCACACCTTCCCACACGGGTGGCAGCGACGGCACCCCGACGCGCAGCTGCACCGTCTCTAGCCAGCGCGGCGCGATCGAACGCATGTATTTCCAACCGCCAATGGCAAGACAGACCACGCCTGCGGCAATACCGAGAACCCCTCGTTTTGGCATACTCCTCCTTCAGTGAGCCTGACTATAGGCGACCGATGACCATGCGGCCACGGCGATCGCAACACCTCGGATGTCCGAGACGACACGAGGCGGGGATCGACGTGAGACGCAGCCGGGTTTATGAAGGGTGAGACCGTCCGCCGTGTCGTCAAACAATCCGAAGCGCCGAAGCAGCAAAGGCAAGACTCGTCCGCAGGCCGTCGACGGAACGCCCGCCGCAACGCGCGCGCAATCGCGCCGCGCGCAGCGCGCGTTGCAGGCCGAGCAGGCCAAGAAGCGTCAACGAATGATGATCATCGGTGGCGGCGCGCTCGTGGCCGTCCTCGCCGTCCTGTTCCTCGTCCTCTACAACACGTTGGGCGACGACGGCGTCGACAACCCGATCGTCATCCCGACCGGCATCTCGAACGTCGCCACCCCGGGCGCGTCGGGAGCGGCCGCGTCGCCGGACGCCTCGCCAGATGCGTCGCCAGTCGGCAGCCAGCACGACGGCAGTCAGGTGTTGGCCATCGGCGATCCGAACGCACCAGTGAAGATTCAGGAGTGGTCCGACTACCAGTGCCCCGTCTGCGCTCAATGGTCGACGAACGAGGAATCGAAGCTGGTCGAGCAGTACGTGAACTCCGGCCAGGTCTACGTCGAGTTCCATGACTTCGCGTTCCTCGACCGCTTCTTCGCCAGCGGCGCCGGCCGGGAGTCGGTCCGCGCGGCCGAGTCGGTTGCCTGCGCGATGGACCAGGGCCAGGGCTACGCCATGCACAAGACGATCTTCGCCAACCATCAGGGCGAGAACGAAGGCGCGTTCTCCCAGAGCCGGCTGGTCGAGATGGCACGCCAGCTCGGCATGGACGGTGACGCCCTCGCTTCGTGCCTGGACGACGAGACGTATCTCGACAAGGTCCGCGCCAGCTACGACGAGGCGATCAACCTGGGCGTGAACTCGACTCCGACGTTCTTCATCAACGGCGAGCAAGTGACTGGGTATCAGACCTTTGAGCAACTCCAGCAGCGCATTGACGCGGAGCTCAGCAAGTAGCACGGCGCAAGAAGGGCGGTCCCGGATCCCCGGGATCGTCCTGCTCCTCAGCGTTATCGGCGCAGGAATCGCCGCTTACCTGACCTACACGCACTTCGACGAGAGCGCGCTGGTCTGTGCGGTCGGTGATTGCGGGACGGTCCAGACGAGCAAGTACGCGACAATCGGGCCGGCGCCGATCGCGATCCTCGGGTTGGGCATGTACGTCGCACTGGCGCTGCTCGCATTCAGCCGCATGCGTGGCGGGCTAGGGGTGTCGTTCCGGCAGGCCACAGTCGCATCCTGGGTCATCACGCTTGCCGGATTCGCCTACGCGCTCTACCTGACCTATCTGGAGATCTGGGTCATCAAGGCGATCTGCCAGTGGTGTGTCGCGTCGGCCATCGTCACCGGGCTGATTCTGATCGCTGAGACGATTCTCCTCTGGAGGGTCCTCGGAGAGACCGATTAAACACGCTGCGCGCGAGCCACGCGGACCGGCGCCCGGCGCCGGCATGAGCGTACTGGCCGGATACTGGCAAGGCAGGTGACGACGTGGTCACGATAACTCCGGCGATGGAGGACTACCTCAAGACGATCTATCGCCTCGCCGAGGACGGGCAGCGGGTCACGACGCAGGCGATCGCCGAGCGGCTCGAGGTCGCGGCGCCGTCGGTGACCGGGATGATCAAGCGGCTCGCCGAGCTCAAGCTCGTCGACCATCAGCGGTATCGGTCGGTCCGGCTCACTGCCGCCGGCCAGAAGGCGGCACTCGAGGTCGTGCGCCACCATCGGCTGCTCGAGCTCTACCTCGCCGAGGCGCTCGGGTATTCATGGGACGAGGTCCACGAAGAGGCGGAACGGCTCGAGCACACGATCTCCGAAGAGTTCGAGGCGCGGATCGATGCCGCCCTGGGTTATCCGACGATCGACCCGCACGGCGACCCGATCCCAAGCCTTGCCGGTACCGTCCCGCCCGTCGCGACCGACCGTCTCTCGACGCTGAACGCCGGAGAATCGGCGACCGTCAGCCGCGTCACCGCCGACGACTCCGACAAGCTGCGCTATCTGGGGTCGATCGGTCTGTACCCGGACGCCAGGGTAGAGCTCCTCGAACGCCTGCCGTTCGATGGCCCGCTGCGGTTGCGGGTGAACGATGAGGAGCACTTCCTCGGCGCCGAGCTGGCCGAGTCGATCCACATCCTGCGTCACGGCACGGCCAGCACTGACGAGCGGACGACCGATGCGCCCCGAGGTTGACACCGAGATCCCGCCGGTGAGGACGCGTTGGGTCGAGGCACATCTGGCGAGAGCGCCGGCCGTCGACTTGACTGACCACCCGCTTCTCTCAGCGATCCTTCGATCCCGTGGCGTGACGTCGAGCGAGGAGGCCAGCAGCTTCCTGACACCGCTCCGCGGGACGCTCGCCGACCCCCGACTGCTGCCGGACGCCGAGGAGGCGGTGCGGAGGATCCTTGACGCAATCTCCACTGGCAAGCGCATCGTCGTCTTCGGTGACTATGATGTCGATGGGCTGACCTCGACGGCGATGCTCGTCCGAGTCCTCCGCCGCCTCGGCGCCGACCCGGTGGCGCTCATCCCCCACCGCATCCGCGACGGCTACGGCCTCACCGCGCGAGCGGTCGAGCGCATCCTCGCCGAGCGGCCGGACCTGCTCGTGACGGTCGACTGCGGGAGCAGCAGCCCACGAGAGCTGCAGACGCTGCTCGACAACGGCGTCGACGCGATCGTCGTCGACCACCATCACTACAGCGGCGAGCTGCCGGACCGCGTTGCCTTCGTCTCGCCGCGCCGGCCGGACAACGCCTACCCGTTCGATGACCTCGCCGCCGTCGGCGTCGCCTACATGCTGGTACGGCTGCTGCTCGGTGACGAGGATGCCGAGATGTACCTGCCCTACGTCGCGATGGGCAGTGTCGCCGATGTTGTAGATCTGCGCGGCGAGAACCGCACCCTGGTCGCGAAGGGAATCTCGAAGCTCCGCCGCTGGCGGCTGCCGGGGCTGATGGCGCTATGCGCCAGCGCCGGGCTGGACCAGGCGCAGGTCGCCACCTGGCACATCGGGTTCGTCATCGGCCCGCGGATCAACGCCGCCGGCCGCGTCGACGACCCCAACCTGGCGCTCGACCTGCTGCTCGCCGACGACGCGACGACGGCGACCCCACTCGCCCTGCGGCTGAGCGACCTGAACGAGCACCGCCGCAACGAGACGCGACGCGTCCAGGACGAGGCGG
>DAOKZM010000377.1:0-3640 GCA_035325665.1 Thermomicrobiales bacterium
GCACCGAGGTCGTCTTCAGTGCCTGCGGCGGCGCCGCCCTCTACCGGCGAGCTGCGCTCGCGGGCGTGGCGCGAGGGGTCGGCGAGGTCTTCGACGAGCGTCTGTTCATGTACTGCGAGGACGTGGATCTGGCCTGGCGGCTCTGGCGGGCTGGCTGGGGGTGCGTCTACTGCCCGGGTGCCGTCGTGTACCACGCGCTCTCGGCGACCGCGGGCGGCGCGTTGGCCAGCTACTACGTCGCGCGAAACCTCTGGCTCGTCATCGCTCGCTCAGCGCCGCGGGGCGTCCTGCCGGATGCCAGCCGCGTCGTCGTCTTTCACCTCGGGCGACTGTTCCGAGACCTGCGATATGTCCGCCAGCCGGCCGCGCGGGCCGCGCTCCGCGGCGCCGCGGCCGGCCTGGCGCTCGCGGCACGCGACTGGCGTCATCGACCGACGGTGGACGAGTGCGAACGACAGCGGCTGCGAGCGCTGCTGACGGACCCCCGCCTGCGCCCCGGGCTGCCTGTCGCTGCTACACTTCGCGGGCAGCGACCAAACCATGACGACGGGACGACGACCGGTTGACGGGCATCGGGTGACAGTGGACGAAGTTCAGATGCCCGATCTATCGATCGTGATCCCAGCGTTCAACGAGGAGAGACGGCTGCCGGCGACGCTCGCCGCGATCGATCGCTACCTCGCCGACTCCGCCGTTGCTGCCGAGATCATCATCGCCGACGACGGCAGCACCGATCGAACCGTCGAGATTGCCCGCCAGTTCGCAGCCAAGAGGGCGCACACCGTCGTCCTGTCACTGCCACATCGCGGCAAGGCGTACGCCGTGCGCGACGGGATCCTCAGCGCGACCACCGATTATGTCTTATTCACCGATGCCGACCTGTCGACGCCGATGCGGTTCGCGCCGGAATTGATCGGTGAGCTGCGTCGGGGCGCCGGCGTCGCGATCGGCTCGCGCGAGGGGATCGGCGCGCGTCGCGTCGGCGAGCCGGCCTATCGGCACCTGATGGGGCGCATCTTCAACTTCGTCGTGCAGGCGCTCGCCGTCCCAGGCATCGACGACACCCAGTGCGGCTTCAAGGCGTTTCGAAGCGAAGCCGCGCGGGAGATCTTCGCGCTGACGCGCCTCCACGACCCCGGCGACATCCATGGTCCGCGCGTCAGTGGCTTCGACGTCGAGGTCCTCTTCATCGCCCGCCGACTCGGCTATCGGATCGCCGTCGTGCCGGTCTACTGGGAGCACGTGCCGGGCAGCAAGGTCCGCCCGATCCAGGACTCGGCGCTCATGTTCCTCGATGTCCTCCGCGTCCGCATCAACGCGCTCCGCGGCCTCTACGACCCCGATCGCGTCCGCATCCCGACCTGAGCCGCGACCGCGCTGCCAACGAGCTCCTGCAGCACGGCGCCTACCAGACCATTGGCCAGGACGACCGGGACGGGCGCCGACGCACGTGCGTCGGCCAGCATCTTTCGGTCGAAGCCCATGCAGTCCATGACGACCATGTCGGCGCCGCCCGCGACCAGTGAGCGCATCGCCTCGCCAATCCCATCCGCGCCGCCGTACGGCGACACGCTGGCGGTGACGGCCGTACGCCGGGCATTCGTCGACTTCTCGACCATCGAGTCGTGCTGGCCCGGGGGCGGCATCAGGACGCCGATCGTGCCGGCAGGAAGAACCGCGTCGAGTGCGCCTGTCAGGAGCCCGTCGGGGAAGATCAACAGCGCGTCCGACCGCAACTCCGGGAACGCGCCGGTGCAGAGGATGCAGACCACCGACGCGCCGCGCTCGACAACCCGATCGACGGCCGCCTGGACGAACGGCAGCAGTCGCTCCTTGCCGACAACGACCTCCCGGCCATCGGCCAGCCGCGTCACAAGCACGTGATCGTCGCCCGCCGGGGCGAGCGACTCGATTGCGTTGTTTTCAAGATCATCGAGTGCGCCGGCCTCGATGAACGCCGGCGGGTTACCGAACATCGAGCGGGTTACGGCCTCGCGCGGCGCCTGACCAATGGTCACCAGTCCGAGCACGCTTCCCTCCATCGTGTCGTGACAAGCCGTACATCTCTCTATCGAGACGAATTTGGCTCTGCTATACTGCCGCCGATGTCCCGCGTCCACTCGCGGAATTAAGAGAATTCGACTGGTCCGCCTGGCGGCGAGACCGCCAGTTCGCATCCATGCTACGCCGCCTCGACGACCCGAGGTGACCACACCGCCAGACATCGCGCTGCTGCGGGTGGCCCGCCCAGGTTCTCGCCGACCGGCATGGTCGACATCGGAGCGTACTCCGTCAGACGGTGCGCCGTATCCTCAAGGCAAGGCGCCCGGTTCGGAGTTCAGAGCGGCGGACGACGAATGCGGCAGATTCGGGTTCTGGTTGTTGACGCTCATCCTCTGTATCGTCGGGGAATCCGCTCGGGCCTCGACCCATACCCCGAGATGGACGTCGTCGGAGAAGCGGCTGGCGGCGCCCAGGCTCTCGATTTGGTCGCCGACGCGGCGCCAGACGTTGTGATGATTGACACCGACCTTCCCGACATGGACGGACTGGACGTCGCACGGACGCTCAAACGTCATTATCCACGCCTCGGCATCGTGCTGATGACCTCGCGTGATGACGACGAGCAACTCTTCAATGCGCTACGCGTCGGCGCCGCCGCATACATCACCAAGGACGTTGAGTCGCGGCAGATCGTCGCCACGATTCGTCGGGTCGCACGCGGCGAGTACGCGATCGATGAGAACGTCATGTCGCACCCCGCTGTCGCCGCGCGTGTGCTCGACAGCTTCCGCGAGGTCGCGCGGATCGAAGAATCGTCGCACGACGTATTCTCGCCACTCACTGCCCGCGAGGTCGAGACGCTCGAGGCAGTCGCGCTGGGCAACACTAACAAGGAGATCGCTACGCTGCTGGGGATCAGTGATCAGACGGTCAAGAACCACATCGCGTCGATCCTGCGCAAGCTACAGGTCAACGACCGAACCCAAGCCGTCATCTTCGCGCTGCGCCACGGTCTGATCAAGCTCGAAAACGGGACCGGCGAGCAACGCCAGCGATAGTGCATCGCCCGGCTCAGCGCCGTGAGAACTGGCGTTCCAGATCTTCGGCCGTCATCCGCAGCATCGTCGGCCGGCCGTGTCCGCAGGCGAGCGGCGAAGCGCAGCGTTCGAGCTGCACGACCAACTCGCGCATCTCCAGCAGCGACAGCGGCTGGTTGGCGCGGATCGACGCGTGGCAGGCTGCGCTGATCGCGAGCGACTCCAGGCGTGACTCGCCACGACCGCCGGACACGAGCTCGTCGAGCACTACCTCAACCATTCGAGCCGGGTCGCGGACGCGCAGCTTGGCCGGGACAGCCCGAATGAGGATCGATGCGCCGCCGAACTCGTCGAGGTCGAAACCGAGCCCGGACAGATCGTCGCGGCAGCTCAGGTACATCTCCCAGGAGCGCGGCGAGAGGTCGAGCGCGACCGGCTCCAGCAGGAGCTGACGATCCGGCGCGCGAGCGACGTAGTCGGCCATCAGCCGCTCGAACATGATGCGCTCGTGGGCCGCGTGTTGATCGATCATGTACATACCATCCGGCCCCTCAGCGATGATGAACGTCGCCGCGATCTGGCCGAGGACGCGCAGCACC
>DAOKZM010000378.1:0-3638 GCA_035325665.1 Thermomicrobiales bacterium
AACGGCGCGCTGTCACTGACCTATCCGGTCGCCCGAGGGACAGGCGTCCTGCTTGTCCCGCTGCTGGCAATGCCGGTGCTCGGCGAGCGCCTGACGCCGGTCGCGGGGATCGGGATCGTGGCGATCCTGGCCGGGATCGTCGCCCTGAACCTGTTCGGCAACCCGCGAGGAGTCGCCCGAGAGGTCCGGGAAAGCCGCCAGGGGCTGACGTTTGCGGTGCTGACCGGGCTGGCGATCACCACCTACTCGCTGATCGACAAGGCCGGCATCGTCCATGTCCATCCGCTGATCTACGTCTACCTGCTCGTCGCCATCCTGACACTGGGGATCGCGCCCTGGGTGCTGCTGCGACGTCGCGCGGCGGTTAGGCAGGTCTGGCGAACGGCCCGGCGAGCGGCGGTGATCGCTGGGGTGCTGAACATGGGCACCTACCTGATCGTGCTGGCCGCGATGCGTGTTGCCGGCAGCAGCGTTTCCTACATCGTGCCGCTGCGCGAGACAAGCATCGTCTTCGCGACGATCATGGGCGCCGTCGTGCTGGGGGAGCACGTCGGCCGGCCGCGGCTGGCCAGCTCAGCCCTGATCGCGGCCGGAGTCATCGCCATCGCGCTTGGCAGCTGACCGGCGTGCGGACGCCTCACGAACCCGGGCAACGACGACATCAAGCGGGGCCATCGTCAGTTGGCCGCGCTCGTCCGGCGCAGGGTCGATCACGGCGACACCCCAGCGGCGCAACGTAGCGGCCGATTCGGCCGAGCGAGGGTGGCGCCAAAGCGGCTCGTTAAGCGAGAGGGCGACGACGACCGGCGTGCGCCGGCCGATCGCCTCGGCGGCGATCGAAAGCGCCAGCGAGTCGGCCACGCCGGCCGCCAGCTTGTTTAGCGTGTTGAACGAGCAGGGAGCGACCAGCAGCACGCCCTCCGTCGGGCGCGGCAGGATCGCCTCGTCAAAGTAGCTCTCGACGACCCGATGTCCCGGTATCAGCGCCAGCTCGCGCTGGCTAACGACCTGTTGGGCGTTCGGCGTCAGGACCGTCACGATGCTGGCGAAGCCCGGGACGAGCGCGGCCAGCAGCGACGGGACCTGCCGCGCGCTAGCCGCACCGGTGACGATGAGATAGAGCCTGTCGTAGGACACGCCGGCTCCCGTCGGCTGGGGAGCGCGGCCCGCCAGTCCCCGGCGGGCCGCGCCGCAGGAAGGCGAATCAGGCCTGGCGGGCTGGGAAGCGTCCGGCGCGTTCGGCGCGCTCCAACAGGTTGTTGCGCTTGAGCAGGTCGCGGACCTCGTCCTCGGACATCCGCTCGGCTGGCCAGTCCTCGGCATTGGCGACGGCGAGCGCAATCCGGGCGACGAGCGCGGCCGACATCTGCAGCCCGCGCAGGTGGATCTTGTCGAATGTATCGGCCTCGGTGTGACCCCAACCGCGCCCGATCATGCCAGCCGTCGAGTCGCGCGCGTTGAGCGTGCCGTTCGGGACGCCACGCAGCGCGAACGGATAGTGGTCGGAGTGCGAGTTGAGCTGGTTCTGGACGGTGAACGGGTAGTGGCTGTCCTGGGCGAACTGCTCGAACCAGGTCGCCAGCTCCGGCCATCCGGACAGCGTCAGCTGCTCCTGGCCGCCCTGGCCACGGCCCGCGCCATCGAGATTGAGGGCAAACCGATAGCTGTCCGGGTCGGTGGTGCGGGCGTGGTGGAACGCGCCGAGCAGGCCGACCTCCTCCGAGCCGAAGCAGATCAGCCGGACCGTGCGCTTGATCTTCCCGGCGTGCGCCGCGAGCGCGCGAGCTGCCTCGAGGCCGGTGACTGCCCCGGCGCCGTCGTCGCCAGCGCCCTGAGCGATGTCGTGGCCGTCGTAGTGGCCGCCCATCAGGACGACCTCGTCGGGATGCTCGCTGCCGACGATCTCGCCGATGACGTTCTGGCTGGTGCTCTCGAAGGTGCGATTCTCAAGCTTGAGGTGGACCTTGCCCTTGCCGCCGCTGCGCTCCAGCAGGCGCAGGATCGTCGAGCCGGCCTCCCACGAGACGCCGACCGCCGGGATCGGGGCTTCGCGGTCGGCAGCGCTGTCGCCGGCCGGGTTGCGGCCGGTGATCGAGCCGGTGATGTGGAGCATGCCGGGGTTCTGGTTAATGTAGATGTAGCCGACTGCGCCGCGATCGACGGCCCAGCCGTACTTATCGGTGCGGTGGCTCTTGCGCTCGCCCGGCTTGTTCGTCTCGGCGGCCGAGATGACGATCTTGCCGCGCACGTCGGCGCCCAGGCGCTCGAAGTCAGCCTCCTCGCCCTCGCCGACGTCGATGACCTCGGCGGTCAGGTCGGCGGCCGGGCAGTAGGGCATCGCGACGCAGGAAAAGGAGCGCTCGACCGGCTCGACCAGAGTCAGCGACGCCGCGCCGCGCTCCCAGCCGGCCATGCGGAACTCCTCCAGCCGGACGTTCTGAAGCCCGTACTCTTCCATCTTCTGCTTGAGGAACTCGGCGCCCTTCTTCTCCGACTCCGATCCGGCATAGCGATGCCCGATGTCGTCGCAGAGTTCGCGCAGCACCTCGTACGGCTCGCTGGTCGTCCAGATATCGCCGAGAATGGCGCGCTCGATCGCACGCCGCTGATCGTCAACCATGCGTCCTCCTCCCAGGCTCACGTGACACGACGCCGGCCCCGCCGGCCGGCGCATCATAGCACCGACCCGCGCCGCCGCCAGGCACTACGGCCGGGACTACGTCGCCGCCTGGATCAGCTCGATCGCGCGCCGCACGGCGGCCATGAGGTTCTCAGGGGCCAGCGGATCGGGCGAGCGAAAGGTGATGGACGTGACGATCGCGCCGACGCGCACGACGTAGAGCGCGCCGTAGCCGCCATCAGGACCGTCGACCGTGAACGTCGTCATCGCGCCGTCCGCGCTCAGATCGACCGGCTCCGGGGCGTCGAGGAAGTAGGTCGAGCCGAATGGATCGACCCATTCACCGCACGACATCGCCGCGCGTGCCGCGTCCATGACGGATTGGACGCTCGCCGCCGGGTAGGCCACGATACGCTGCTCGACGGCCATACCGGACGAGCCGTCTTCGAAGCGGGCGGTGATGTCGCCGAGCTTCCCATCCGACTCGGCGAACGGTCCGACGCCGCAGAACTCAGGCTGACTTCCGGCTGGAGTCGGACCGGATGCCGTCTTTATCCAGTCCGGACCGATGTCGCCGGCGCGCAGCAGCAGCCCGAGCAACGTGGACTGGACCGCTGGGTCGATGGCGGCCGCGGCGACCCGCTCGGGATCGAGCAACTGAACGGCCGCAGCGGTGACCGCCTCGGAGACACCTGGAGTCGTCGCATCGCTGCCGAGATAGGCGATCGTCGCGATCAGACCGCCCCTGCGGACGAGGAACCAGCGGCCGTCGACCCGGTCGCCGCCCGAGGTGACGGTGAATGTTGTCGCCAGCGACTCGTCGCCGATCCCGGCGTCCTCGAACGGCGCGAGCTCGACCGACGTCCCGTCCTTATCCGTCCACTCGCGACAGGTGATCGCCTGGCGCGCCCAGGCCATCGCCTCGATCGCGACCGGCTCGGAGAAGGCAACGATGTCCTGGAGGACGGACGCTGCGGCCACCGGGTCGTCACGCTGGTATTCGGCCTCGACCTCGGCC
>DAOKZM010000379.1:0-3618 GCA_035325665.1 Thermomicrobiales bacterium
GAGAACGTCATCCCCGAGGTGACGCCGTCGCGGGCCGCCTTCGCCTCGGCGGCGCGGAGCATCTCCAGGGAGGCGTCGGTCGCCGTGACGCGGACGCCGCGGCCGGCGAGGTGGGTGGCGTCCGCACCGGTGCCGCAGCCGATCTCCAGGACGTGGTCGCCGGGCGCAAAGGCGTAATCGAGGTGTTCCCAGACGATCTCCCGCAGCCAGCGGCCGAGCCGGCGATCGGTGAACGCGGCGTCGTAGCCGGCGGCGAGGGCGTCGAACGGGTGGGCTGTCGGCGCGCTACTGGCCACGCTCGACCTCGCCATGGGTGACGAGCATGCCGGCCCGGCCGAGCTTGGCGTTGACGAACGACTTGGCCAGCCGCGGGTAGTCGCGCTTGCCGTTGTTGAGCTGCTGGTGAAGGGCGACCTCGTTGACCATCCACTTGGTCGCGTGGTGGTAGTAGCGGCGGGAATGGCGGCCGGCGACGGTGAAGTCGCGGTCGGAGCCGCCGTCCCAGGTGGTCAGCGGGATGACGCGATCCTTGACCTCGTTGTAGTAGGGCGTGTTCTTGATCGGGTAGGCGACGGTCGTCAGGAACAGGTTCGGGTTCGAGCGCTTCAGTAGATCGACCGACGCCTCCAGGTCGGACTGCTCCTCGCCGTCGTAGCCGAGCATGATGAACATGCCGGCCTCGATGCCGTACTTCTGGAGCATCTGGACCATCTCACGGACGCGCTCTGCCTTTGTCTTGCGGTTCATCGCGTCGAGGATCTTCTGCGACCCGCTCTCGGCGCCGATCCAGATGCGGAAGGCTCCCATCTCGGCCAGCGTGCGGATGATGTCCTCGTTGAGGCGGTCCTCGCGGGAGATCGTCTCGAAGGGGATGCGGATTCCGCGCTGCTTGAGTTCCTCAGCGTACTTGAAGAACCAGCTCTTATGGATCGTGAATACATCGTCCGCGTACCAAGCC
The DNA here is from genome assembly GCA_035325665.1 of Thermomicrobiales bacterium. GTDB lineage: Bacteria > Chloroflexota > Chloroflexia > Thermomicrobiales > CFX8 > JAMLIA01. The sequence goes on from DAOKZM010000379.1 coordinate 959, forward strand.
ATGTCGGGCTGGTAGGTGTCGATGATGAGCTGCAGCTCGTCGGCGACGTTCTCGGGGGTCCGGCGGCGATGGGTGTAACCGTAGACGGCGTGGCTGCACCACTTGCAGCTATAGGGGCAGCCCCGGGCGGTAATCAGCGAGACGGAACCGAGGCCGTGGTGGGTGCGCCAGGTGTCAACATAGCGGGGGATGTCGATCGCGGCGCGGTCGGGGAAGGGTAGCGCGGTGATGTCCTTTATGTAGGCGCGTGCCTCAGTGCGGACGACACGGCCGTCGCCGTCTCGGTAGACGATGCCCTGGATGTGCTCCATGCCGGTCGGGCCGTAGCGCGCCAGATGCGGGAGCAATTCCTCCAGAGTCAGCTCACCCTCGCCGATGACGACGATGTCGGCGCCGTGGGCCAGGTACTCCTCGGCGTAGTTGGCCGGCTCGGGGCCGCCGACGATGACGAGGCTGCCCGCTTTCTTGGCGATTGCGATCGTCGGGATGACCTTTGAGCGCGTCATCAGGTTGCAGTAGAAGCCCACGACCGGCGGGCGCTCGCGCAGGAGGTACTCGCGGATCGCGGCCCGGTTGCTGAAGGTCGTGTCGTAGACGTTGACGTCGAAGCCGCGCGACTTGAGGTAGGACGAGATGTAGAGGATGCCGAGCGGTGGATACGGCTTCATGATCTTCCGCTCGTGCTCGTCCTCCTCGATGCAGTAGCCGTGGGTCAACAACAGGTCCATGCCACCCCCTGCTAACGGTCGGTCTGCGGTGAAGGAACGCTGGCGTCGCCGACGACGCGCAGCGGAATCGCGGTCAGGCCACGGTGCGGCGCGCGCTCCAGCCGGTCGAGCGTCCGACGCTCGCGCGGCAGCGTGACGGTGTGGGCGACGACGCCGGCCACCTGGCGGGCGTGTCGCCGCCGCCAGCGGTGCGGCCGGAGCGCGACGCGGGCAAGCTCGTCACGGTAGCGCATGCGGCGATACTCCTTGTGCAGCACGCGGTGGAGCTGACGGTAGAACTCGGTCGAGAACGTCCCCTGGTAGAGCATTGCCAGGTCGTTGGAGTCCAGCCAGTTCTGCTGGACGCCGAGCTGATCGCGGACGCTGTCGTGGAAGCGCGTGCCGGGCAGCGGGTACGACACGGACATGCCGATGTCGTCCGGCCGGCAGTCGCGCACCATCTGGAGCGTCCGCTCGATGTCTTCGCGTTCCTCGCCGGGGTAGCCGAACTGGAGGAAGAACCCGACCCGGACGCCGGCCTCGTGGAGCCGGCGGGAGGCCTCGTAGATCTGCTCGACCTTCGTGCCCTTCTCCATCGCGTCGAGGACCTTTTGCGAGCCGCTCTCGGCGCCGACCCAGACGATGTCGGCCCCGGCGCGGGCAAGGGCGGGGATCGTGTTGCCGCGCAGCAGCAGATCGACGCGGTTGAGGCACTTGAACGGCAGGCGCAGGTCGCGCTCGGCAACGAGATCGCCGAAGCGCTCCATCCACCCCGGGCGAAGCCCCATGATGTCGTCGACGAACCAGATGTGGTCGGGCTGGAAGCGCTCGTGGAGCCAGGCCAGCTCGGCGACGACGTTCTCGGGACTGCGGCTGCTGTAGCGCTGGCCCCAGATCGGTTTCGCGCACCAGTTGCAGTGAAACGGGCAGCCGCGGGTGGTGACCATGTTCATCGAGAAGTAGCCGTGGCGCTGGCGCCAGATCGTCCGGTAGCGGTCGAGGTCCACCAGATCCCAGGCCGGGAACGGCAGCGCGTCGAGGTCGCGGATGTCCGGCCGGCGCGGGTTGACCCGCAGCTCGTCGCGGTCGCGCCACGCAAGCCCGAGTACGTCGGCCAGCCGCGTGTCGTCCCGGCCGGTGAGCACGTCGAGCAGCTCGGCCAGCGTTTCCTCGCCCTCGCCGACGAGCGCGTAGCTGGCGCCGCGGTCGAGGTACTGGCGGTAATGGTCTGAGACGTCGGAGCCGGCGACGATAACGGTGCAGCCGCGGGTGACGGCCATGTCGATCATTGTGAAGGCCGCCTGGCGCATGCGCAGCAGGCACATCTTCGAGAGGTAGTTGAAGTTGTCCTCGTAGATGACGGCGTACTCAGGCCGCTCGCGGGCCAGCGCGGCATCCCACTCGCCCTCGGACTCGGCGAGCATGGCGTCGAACAGCCCGGCGTCGTAGCCGCGCTCGCGCAGGTAGCTGGCTGCGTAGAGCGTGCCGAGCGGCGGGTAGGGCTGCATAGCCTCCCAGAGCTTGGGGTCGAAGCGCAGGTAGTAGGACTGGCCGAGCAGGATCCGGCTCATGCGAGCTGCTCCTCGACGGCGCGGCATCGCTCGTCGAACGCGGCGAGGATGCGCGCTCCGTGGCTGTCGAAATGTCCCTTGCAGCGGTCGGCGGCGAAGGTGACCTCCGCGGTCGCCGGGCGCTCGCGCTCCAGCTTGCGGATCTTGCGCCGCATCTCGCGCTGCTCGATCCAGTCGCCGGCCGGCGTGCGCAACACGGCCTCGGCGAGCGGACGCAAAGCGCCGGCCCGCGGCGCGGCACGGGCGTCGCGCCGCGGGGGAGGTCCAACTGCGTTGGGAAGATAGTCCAGCACCCAGCCGTTGCGCTCGCGCAGGTCGCGATAGATATCAAGCCCGTGGAGGGGGACCATCTGGGCCACCTCGTGGGCGCTGTAGAGGTTGC
>DAOKZM010000380.1:0-3611 GCA_035325665.1 Thermomicrobiales bacterium
GGCTACACCTGCCAGGTCGGCACAATGGTCGAGTCGTCGATCGCATCGTCCGCGGGCCTGCACCTTGCGATCGCACTGGCAAATGTGCGGACGGTCGAGATGGGCGGGCCGCTGATGCTGGCCGAGGACATCGGCACGCTGCGCGACTGTTACACGGGCGAGACGGTGCGCGTGCCGGACGGCCCGGGCCTCGGCATCGAGCCGGACGAGCGGGCGATCGAGCGCTACGCGGGCGAGCGGGTCTGGATTCGCTAGGCAGAAAGGCCGAGGGGAGGACTGATGAGCGACGGACGATCGGGCCGCGACAAGCGGCGCTCCGGACGCTGGCGGCAGCACCGCCCGGATCAGCCACTCCGGCACGACCTCGACCTGGCTGCCTACCTCGACGAGCTCGCCAGTATCCGCGGCACGGCGGAGGCCAACCTTGGCGCGGCCGGCGAACAGGCGCTGAAGGCGCTCGACCGCTTCCTGGCCAATCTCGCCAATAACCTCGGCATGGACAACGACCGAGCTGGCCTCGGCGACTCGATCCGCTATCTCGAACGCTCGCCGATGCCCGACGCCCGCGAGATCGCCGCCCGCGCCGAGCGCTACCGCGACACGCGCAACGCCCTGGCGCACAATCCGGACGTAACGTTACGGCCCGAGGCGGCGACCCGCATTATCGACGGGGTCGAGGAGATCGTCCGGATGGCCGCGACCGGCATCGCCGAGGTCGCACACCGAGCCATCGTCACCGCCCGGGCCGACGAGCCGCTGCCCGACGCGCGGGACAGGATGCTCGACCACCACTACGACCAGCTCGTCGTCGTCGATCGCAAGGGCAAGCTGGTGGATCTGCTGACCGACCGGGACATCGTCGTCGCCGAGGCGCGCGAGGACATCGACGCCGACGGCAACGGGCTGACGGTCGGCGAGACGATCGGGATGCGCGGCTACCGCGCGGCCGGCGTCCTTTCGCGCCGCAGCGCCGCCAGCGAGGCGATCGACCTGCTGCGCGACGAGCGCATCGCCGCGGTCGTCGTCACCGAGAACGGCAAGGTCGGCGAGGCCCCCCTCGGCATCATCACCCGCGGCGATATCCTCAAGACCTCGTGAGCCGCGCGCCACCCCCTTGACGAAACCGGCGCACGGCGCATAGAGTGCGTCGGAGACTCTTGAGCATCACTCGATCGTGATTTCTTGTCGCGGCTGCAGCGGCCGAGGGAGGAAGCACGCATGTCGTTATCCGTCCCTCGGCGACTGATCGCACTCGCGGCGGCGGCACTGATCGTCGCCCAGATCGTCGCGCTGGTGGTGTCCGACCGTAGCCGCGAGGCGCGGGCGGCCACGCCCGGCGTCGCGCAGTTCCAGCGCGTCTGGGCGCGGACCGACGAGCCGATCGCGACCGGCAAGGTCGCGCGCACCTGGATGTGGGGTCCTGTCGCGATCACCGACCTGCGCTACGAGCCATACGCCGAATCTCCTGGCGGCCAGCGCCTGGTCCAGTACTTCGACAAGTCGCGGATGGAGATCAGCCAGCCCGGCGCGCCGGACGACGGCCTCTGGTACGTCACGAACGGCCTGCTGGTCGTCGAGCTGGTGACCGGCCTCCGCCAGGTCGGCGACGCGGCGTTCGAGCCGCACGTCCCAGCCGCGGTCAACGTCGCTGGCGACCCGGATGATCCCGGCGCCCCGACCTACGCATCGTTCGGCTACGTCCTCGACGCCCCACCCACCGCGGCTGGCAGCTTCCTCACCAGGCGGCTGGCCCGCGACGGCAGCGTCAGCGACGACCCGGCGCTCGCCCGCTGGAGCGCGCTCGCTGGCGCGACGGACGATGTCACGCGCCACGCGGTCGCTGCGCCGTTCTGGGCGTTCATGACCGCCGAAGGGCTGGTGACCCAAGGCGGGGAGCTCGTGAACGCGCCACTGTTCGTCAACCCCTACTACGCGACCGGGCGGCCGATCAGCGAGGCCTACTGGGCAACCGTCCGCGTCGGCGGCACGCCGCTCGACGTGCTCGTGCAGTGCTTCTAGCGCCGTTGCCTGACCTGGACGCCCAGCAACACGCCGGAGTGGCGCGTCGAGGCCGGCAACGTCGGCCAGCACTACCTCGCCTGGCGTGACGGGGTGCAGCCGGCCCCCGCGACGCCGACCGGGACCGCCGCGGCAGCGCCGACCGCGCCGGCCGGCTGCGACCCGGCCTACCCCAGCGTCTGCATCCCGCCCCCGCCGCCAGACCTCAACTGCGCCGACGTGCCCCACGGCAACTTCACCGTCCTCGCACCCGACCCGCACGGCTTCGACCCCGACCACGACGGCCTCGGCTGCGAGGGCAACGCGACCGCACCGACACCGACGTCCGGCGGCGGTGGCGGCGGCACGAACCCGACCCCGACGAAGACCTCGACGCCGTCCCCGACCGCGACGACCGGGCCGCAACGCGGCGACGGCTGGTTCACCGATGGGACCTGGAACGTCGGCGAGGACATCCCGGCCGGCACGTATCGCAACAGCGATTCTTCCGCCGGCTGCCATTGGGAACGCATGTCGAGCCTCAGCACCGTCATCGTCGAGAACCTGTCACACGAGATCCAGACCGTCACGATCGAGCCGGGCGACGCCTACTTCCGCTCTAAGAGCTGCGGTACCTGGACGATGACCGCTGCCTACCCGACGCCGACGCCGATCCCGCCCGCGACGCCGACGCCCGGCGGTTCCGGCGAGGCAGCCTGCCTCAACGCCGCCGAGGCCGAGGTGCTGCGGCTGCTCAATGTTGAGCGCCAGAAGGCGGGCCTGTCGGCACTCACCAACTCGCGGGCATTGAATGTCTCCTCGTATCGCCACAGCCTCGACATGACTACCCGCGACTACTTCAGCGAGAACACGAAGTCACCGCTGGCGGCCGGGCAATCCGGCCCGACGCCGGTCGACCGCATGCGCGACGCTGGCTACCCGTTCCCGGCCAGCGGCTGGGCGGCTGGCGAGAACCGCGCTTGGGGCCACCAGACCGCGTCGGCGGTCGTCGCTGCCTGGATGGCCTCGCAGGTGCACAAGGACAACATCCTCAATCCACTCTTCACCCAGGTCGGCATCGGCTTCGCCTCGAACCCGGACGCCTACTACCAGCAGGTCTGGACGACCGACTTCGCCAACGGCAACGACGGCCAGGGCTGTTAGGGCGTAGCAGCAAGTCCAGGCAGGAGGATGGCGCGTCGATCGCGCAGCAAATGCAGCGATCGACGCGCCCGAAGCGGAGAATCAGTTGAAGGATCGGCTCGCGAGATTGAAGATGACGGTGTCGCCAGCAGACGTCTCCATCACGACGCTGTCGTCATCGACCGAGATGATCGTCAGCGGCCCGCTATTACCCGGCGCTTCATACGCCTCGACGTCGCCGGACGAGACGAAGGATCCGCTATCGTCCGGGGCGAGTATCGCGATCGCGACAATGCCGACAGTGGATGGCGCACCGGTCTGCTCTTTCCGTGCGCCCGCGCTGACCTGCAGGTAGGTCACGCCGTCGCCGGATGGCCCCTGCCAGACGTTGCTGACGAAGTAGCCGCGAACCGATGCGGCGCTCTGATGCATGTCGAGAACACCGGTCTCCGGGCGCGCTGGCGGCATCC
>DAOKZM010000381.1:0-3610 GCA_035325665.1 Thermomicrobiales bacterium
GCAGGGTCGAGAGGCTGAAGCCGTCGCCGGCAGCGACCGCCGGCCCGGCGACCGGACTGAGCGAGACACTGATCGTGGAGTAGGCCGTCGCGTTGTCGAGGTACTGCTGGCGGCCCTGGATGCGCTCGATCTGGCCGCGGGTGTTCTGCAGCTCCAGCTCCAGCCGGAGGATGTCGTCGATCGACTCGGCGCGACTGAGCAGGTCGAGCAGCCGCGACTGCGTCTCGCGGAGCGTCCGCAACTGGCTTTCGTTGTCGACGTACTCGCCACTCACGTCCTGTGAGGACGACTCCTCGCTCTCGACCCGGTCCACCCAAATGGCCGAGCGCAGTTGGTTGAGCGTGTCCTCGTAGCGATCGGACGGGACGCGGATGGTGATCTGGGCAAACTGGCTGTCGCCATCGTTATGGGTACTGGACGAGAAGACGAAGCCGCCGTTGGTCTGGGCCATGTCGCGGACGGTGATGACGGCCGCGGCGACGTCGGCGACCCGTAGCCGGATGTCGGCGGTGCGGATGACCATGCGCTCGGTGGCCGGCGCGAGGTCGGCCGGCGCAGCGGACGAATCGGACTGGGCGGACGCGCCGGCCATCGTGGCCGCCGCCATCGGCGCGGCGCCGGCCGACGCTTCCTCGATGTCGTCCGAGTCGTCGGAGCCGCCGCAAGCGGCGAGGCTCGTGGCGAGCAGCACGCCGAGCAGCACGATGCCGATCTTGTGGGCGGTTCGCGCGCGAATGCCGTTCATGGTCGCCTCCATCGGTCGATTGTGGCTGGTTGTGACGCCTCTACTTCAGCAGACGTCGTGGCCGTGACGAAAGTTCCCGACAGGTGTTGATGCCGGTACACGTGGCAATCCGACGGAGGAGGGTGAGTGTGGAAACGCGACCGGCGACCAACGGTTGCCTTGTGATCGGCGGGGCGTTTGCGGTCGTGCTGCTGGTGCTGGGGGTTGCAGTACCACTGGCCGGAGGGACTGATTTCAACGGCGCGCCGCGAATCGTCGGCACGTTGCTGGCTCTGGGAGTCTGGCTCGTGGGGGTCGTTGCCGCCCTGCGCGGGAGGCGTTGGGGCTGGGTGGCGCTTCTGACGCTTGCCGGGCCGCTGCCGTTCGTGGGCTACGCGACGCTCGTAGCGGATAGCTTCGATAACCCGGACGGTTGGGCGGCGTTCGCCGATCCGCCGTGGGAGCTGGTGGCGTTGATGCTGGCGCCGCTGCCCGCTATCGCATTCGGGCTCCGGCGTGGGGACGGATGACTCGCGAGGCTGCGCCGCGGTCTACTCGTCGCCGCGTTCGAGCGAGCGGTCGAGGCTGGTAGCGAAGCCGAAGACGATGACGAAGAGAATCGGGATGATGAGCAGGAGCAGGAATAGCCCGCCGATCTGGATTGCCGCCTTGATCAGCTCGAGGATCGTGTCCATCGTCGCACCGTACCCCTGATCGAACGTGCCGCCGGAATCGCGAGAACGGCAACGGCGGCTGGCCGGATGCCAGTCGCCGCTAGTATACCGTCTCGGCTGTCGCGTCAGGCGACGATTGCCGCCTCGGAGGGAGCGCTGGAGATTCTCAGGCCGCCGTCGCCGCGGGTGACGGTGACCGTCTCGCCGTCGTGGATCTCGCCGGCAAGGAGCTTCATCGCCAGCGGGTCGAGGATCTCCTTCTGGATGACCCGCTTCAACGGCCGCGCGCCAAAGGTCGGGTCGTAGCCACGGTTGGCGATCCACTCCCGCGCCTCTGGGGTCATCTGCAGATCGATGCCACGATCCTTCAGCCGCTGCCGGACCTGCTGGAGCTGGATGTCGACGATCTGCTGGATCTGCTCACGCGTCAGCGCCTTGAAGATCACGATCTCGTCGATCCGGTTCAGGAACTCCGGCCGGAAGTTGGCGCGCAGCGCCTCCATGACGCGCTCGCGCGCCTCCTCGTCGCTCGACGACAGAATATAGGTCGAGCCGAGGTTGGACGTCATGATGATGACCGTGTTGCGGAAGTCGACCGTGCGCCCCTGTCCGTCGGTGAGCCGCCCGTCGTCGAGGACCTGCAGGAGGATGTTGAACACCTCCGGGTGCGCCTTCTCGATCTCGTCGAAGAGGACGACCGAGTAGGGCCGGCGACGGACCGCCTCGGAGAGCTGGCCGCCCTCCTCGTAGCCGACGTAGCCGGGAGGCGCGCCGATCAGCCGCGAGACTGCGTGGCGCTCCATGTACTCGGACATGTCGATCCGGACGATCGCCTGGTCGTCGTCGAACAGAAACTCGGCCAGCGCGCGAGCCAGCTCGGTCTTGCCGACGCCAGTCGGGCCGAGGAAGATGAACGAGCCGAGTGGCTTGTTCGGATCGGCCAGGCCGGCCCGGGCGCGCCGGATGGCGTTCGAGACGACGTTGATCGCCTCGTCCTGGCCGACGACGCGCAGGTGCAGTCGCTCCTCCATGTGAACGAGCTTCTCGATCTCGCCCTCGACGAGACGACTGACTGGAATGCCGGTCCAGCGGGCGACCACCTCGGCGATGTCGTCGGCGGTGACCTCCTCCTTGACCAGCCGCTTGGCGCTGTCCTCGTGCTCGACGGCGCGCTCGGCGTCCGCGAGCTGCTGCTCCAGCTCGGCCAGCTGGCCGTACTGCAGCTCCGACGCGCGACCGTAGTCGGCTTGGCGCTGGGCGCGCTCGATCTCCTGGCGGGTCTGCTCGATCTCGGACTTGAGCGTGGCAAGCTGCTGGATGTCCTGCCGCTCGCGGTCCCACTGGGCCATCAGCGCGTCGCGCTGCTCCTTGGGGTTGGCCAGCTCCGACTCGAGCTCGTCCAGTCGCTTGCGCGACGCGTCGTCGCGCTCCTTGCGTAGCGCCTCGCGCTCGATCTCCAGCTGCATGACCCGGCGGTTGATCTCGTCGATCTCGACCGGCATGGAGGTGATCTCCATCCGCAGCCGCGAGGCCGCCTCGTCTACGAGGTCGATCGCCTTGTCCGGCATGAAGCGGCCGGTGATGTAGCGGTCGGCCAGCACCGCGGCGGCGACGAGCGCCCCGTCGGTGATGCGGACGTTGTGGTGGACCTCGTAGCGGTCGCGCAGCCCGCGCAGGATCGAGATGGTGTCCTCGACTGACGGCTCGCCGACGTAGACCGGCTGGAAGCGGCGCTCCAGCGCGGCGTCCTTCTCGATGTACTTGCGGTATTCGTCGAGCGTGGTCGCGCCGATGCAGTGCAGCTCGCCGCGCGCCAGTGCCGGCTTGAGCATGTTGCCCGCGTCCATCGCGCCCTCGGCCTTGCCGGCGCCCACCAGCGTGTGCATCTCGTCGATGAAGACGATCGTGCGGCCTTCCTCGGCCGCCAGCTCCTTGAGCACGGCCTTCAGGCGCTCCTCGAACTCGCCGCGATATTTGGCGCCGGCGATCAGCGCCGCCATGTCGAGCACGAGCACGCGCTTGTCCTTCAGCGTCTCGGGCACGCTGCCGTCGACGATGCGCTGCGCCAGGCCTTCGACGATCGCCGTCTTGCCCACGCCGGGCTCGCCGATCAGCACCGGATTGTTCTTGGTGCGCCGCTGCAGGATCTGGATGGCGCGGCGGATCTCCTCGTCGCGGCCGATCACCGGGTCGAGCTTGCCCTGGCGCGCGC
>DAOKZM010000382.1:0-3607 GCA_035325665.1 Thermomicrobiales bacterium
TGGTCGTCGCCTCGCCCTGCGCGCTGGTCATCTTAACCCCGGCCTCGACACTCTCGGCGCTGGCCAACGCGGCCCGCCACGGCATCCTGTTCAAGGGCGCCGCGCACCTGGAGGACATCGGCGTCGCCCGCGTCGTTGCGTTCGACAAGACCGGCACGCTGACCGTCGGCCGGCCGCGGATGACCGACCTGCGCCCGGCCGCCGGGGTCGATCCCGACGAACTGCTGCGCCTAACCGCCGCCGTCGAGCGGCTCTCCGAGCACCCACTCGGCGCGGCCAGCGGCGGCTGCCGCTGCCCGAGGCGCACGAGGGCGCCTCGATCATCGGCCGCGGCATCGAGGCGGTCGTCGACGGTAACCTGATCCTGGCCGGCAACGAGGCACTATTCCTCGATCGCGGCTTCACCGTCCCCGAGGCGCTGGTCGATGAGGCGAACAGCCTGCGCGACGACGGCAAGTCGACGATGTTCGTCGGCGCCCAGCGCGACGGCGCGGTCGAATTCCTGGGCGTGCTCGGCGTTGCCGACACCGTCCGGCCGGTCGCCCGCGAGGTTATCGAGCAGCTCAAGACGCTCGGCATCGAGAAGACGATCATCCTGACTGGCGACAACGAGCGTGCCGCACGAGCCATCGCCCGCCAGACCGGCGTGGACGAGTTCCGCAGCCAGTTGATGCCGCAGGAGAAGCTCAACATCATCGAGGAGCTCAAGCGCGAGTACGGCACAGTGATCATGGTCGGAGACGGCGTCAACGACGCGCCCGCGCTAGCGACCGCATCGATCGGCATCGCCATGGGCGCGGCCGGCACCGACGTCGCGCTGGAGACGGCCGACGTCGTCCTGATGGCCGACGACCTGACCCGCCTGCCCTACGCCCTCGAGCTCAGCCGCCGGACGCGGCGGATCATCCGCCAAAACCTGACCTTCTCCCTCGGCGTCATCGTCGTACTGGTCATCGGCACGCTCTTCGGCCTGACCACACTGCCGATCGGCGTCGTCGGCCACGAGGGCAGCACGATCGTCGTCGTCTCGAACGGCCTACGCCTGCTCGGCGGCGGCGGCGAGAAGCGCCAGCCAGCGCCGGTCGGCGCGCTCCAGCCGGCGGGGGACTAGGCCGTCGGGACGCGGGGAACGGGACGCGTCCCGCGTCTACCCGACAGCCTGCTGCGGCGAGAACGTCCCCAGCGAGCGCGCCAGCATCTCGGCGACGATGTCGAGCAGCGTGTCGATTTCGAACGGTTTGTAGAGGACGCGCTGGTTGCGACTGTCGATCTCACGGCGGGCGTCCTCGGCGATGTCCCGCTCGGCCAGCGCGGTGCAGAACAGCACCGGCAGGTCGCGGGTGTCGTCCGCCTCGGCGAGCTGGTCGGCGACCGCCAGGCCGTCAGGCGGCTGGCGGAAGACGATGTCGAGGATCACCATGTCGGGGCGGTCGCTCGAGATCTGACGCACGACCCCCTCGCTCTGGTCGAGCGTGGCGACGTCGTAGCCGCCCTCGAAGACCAGGATCTCGCGCATCAGCCCGAGGAAGTCCGGCGAGTCGTTGATGACGAGGATTTTCGGCGCCGAGCCACGCTCGGGCGCGCCCGGTGGTTCATATCTGGCGGTAGCCATACACAGGTCCCATCCAACCGATAGACGCCGCGCGATATCGCGCGGATGGCCCAAGGATACGCGTCGTGACCAGCGCCCCGGCCACGCCGTTGACCCCTCCCAAACCCGGCGGTAGCATGCTCCCGCGCCCGGACAGCCGCGCGGGTCGCGGAGCCTGGGAAGAACACGAGACGGAGGAGCGATGGTGGAGCGCATCGGGTTCATCGGGTTGGGGATCATGGGCCGGCCGATGGTCCGCAATCTCGCCAGGGCAGGCTACGAGATCGTCGTCTACAACCGCAGCCAGGACGACGTCGACGCGATCACCGGCGAGCTGCCGCAGGCGACGGCGGCCGGCAGCGCCCGCGAGGTCGCCGCGCAGGTCGACACCGTCATCACGATGCTGCCCGATTCGCCCGAGGTCTCCGAGGTCGTCTTCGGCGAGGCCGGCATCCTCCCCGAGATGGGCGCGGGCGACCTGCTGATCGACATGAGCACGATCGCCCCGGCGACGGCAGTTGCAGTCAATGACGCCCTGACCGCTCGTGGCGCCAGCGCACTCGACGCGCCGGTCTCCGGCGGCGACAAGGGCGCGATCGCCGGGACGCTGTCGATTATGGTCGGCGGCGCCGCGGCCGATTTCGACCGGGCGATGCCGCTGTTCGAGGCGATGGGCAAGACGATCGTCCACGTCGGCGGGCCGGGCGCCGGGCAGACGGTCAAGGCCTGCAACCAGATCGTCGTCGCGATCCACTACGCAGCCGTCAGCGAAGCCCTGCTGCTCGGCGCGAAGGCAGGCGTGGACCCGGAGAAGATCGTCCAGGTGCTCGGCGGCGGCCTTGCGGCCAGCCGGGTGATGGAGATGCGCGGGCTGGGCATGATCGCCCACCAGTTCGAGCCGGGCTTCCGCATCGACCTACACCGCAAGGACCTCAACATCGCGATGTCCACCGGCCGCGCCTACCAGGTCCCACTCCCAGTCTCGGGGCTCGTCACCCAGCTCTACGAAAGCATGGCCGCCCGCGGCGACGGTCAGCTCGACCACTCGGCGCTGATCCGGCTCTACGAGGAGATGGCGGGGTTCGACGTCTCGGGACGCGGGACGCGGGACGCGGGACGCGGGGATTGAGATTGATGCGATTGCGAACGGCACTCAGCTCGTTCGAGCAATGACACCCCCTCTCCCAGCATTGGGAGAGGGGGCCGGGGGTGAGGGCCAGCCCCGGCCACAGAAAGGACGCACCGTGCAGCACAACCGGGTCAAGGCAGCGCTCAGGGAGGACAAGGCGGTCGCGGGGCCGATCATCAGCGAGATGCGCTCGATCGGCGGGGTCAAGCTCATGGCGGCGGCCGGGTTCGACTTCCTCTTCCTCGACATGGAACACGCCATGTACGACTGGGAGACGATGCTCGGCCTCGTCCAGACCGCGCTGCTCTGCGACATCGTCCCGCTCGTCCGCCCGACCGACAACATCTACTCACTCGTCGCCCGGGCATTCGACTCCGGCGCGCTGGGGGTCATTATCCCGCGGGTCGAGAACCGCGAGCAGGTCGAGGCGGCCGTGTCCTACGCCAAGTACCCGCCGCTCGGGCGGCGCGGGGCCGGCGGCGACGGACGGAACGCCTACGTCCGCAAGGGGGTGCGCGAGGCGATCGAGGACGCCAACCGCGAGGGGCTGGTCGTCGTCCAGATCGAGTCGGCCGCCGCGCTGGACAACCTGGACGAGATCGCCTCGGTCGATGGCGTGGACGTGCTGCTGATCGGCCCGCAGGACCTCTCGATCTCGCTCGGCTGCCACGGCGACTTCAGCCACCCCGACTTCATGGCCGCCGCGACGCGGATCACCGAGGTCGGCCGCAAGCACGGCAAGGCGGTCGGCATGGTCGAGAAGGAGCCGGCCGACATGAAGCGCTGGCACGACATGGGCATGCGCTTCCTCGTCGCCTCCTCGGACTCCTACATGCTCCTCTCCAGCGCCAGCCAATGCGTCAAGGGGTTGAAGGCGTTTACGGAGG
>DAOKZM010000383.1:0-1421 GCA_035325665.1 Thermomicrobiales bacterium
GTGAGATTGGTGACGATGCCGCCGAACTCCGCGCGGCCGGGGAGGAGCTGCGCGTCGCCAGCCTCGACGGGCCCTACCGTGACTGGACCTACGTCGAGGACATCGCCGAGGGGATCGTCCGCGCCTGGGCCACCGCCAACCTGCCGCACGACGTCTACTCGATCACCTGCGGCCGGCAGTACTCGATCGGCGAGATGCTCGCGGCGTTCAAGCGCGCCTGGCCGGAAATCGAATACCGGTTGGTCCCCGAGGACGAGGCCAATACCCCACTCCGCGACGCCCCGCGAGGGCCACGGCCGAAGAACGACCGGCTGCGGGAGGACTTCGGCTGGGTCCCGAGCACGCCGCTCGACGACGGGGTCGGCCAGTACCTCAGTTGGATCCGCGCCCACGGGGCGCAGTAGCGTGCTGGACGCCAGCGACAATCCGTGTACGATGGTCTCGGTGACCTCACCTCACAGATGAAGACTCGTTGTGCATAGGAGCATCGCATGCCGACGGACCTCGACGCTGCCCGCCCTCGGTCGCGACCACTGAGAATCGGGCTCTTTCTCCCTCACGGCGAGCGGCATATGGACGGCAAGACGCCCGGCTGGACCGACATCCTCGCGATGGCGCGCCGGGCCGAGGAGGTCGGGTTCGACTCCCTCTGGGTCTCCGACCACCTGACGCGCTTCGGTCCGATCGTCAAGCTCGGCCCCTGGGAGTGCTGGTCGCTCCTCGCCGCGCTTGCGGCGACGACCAGCCGCGCCGAGCTCGGCCCGCTGGTCAGCTCGACCAGCTTCCGCGAGCCAGCTCTGCTGGCGAAGATGGCGGCGACGGTGGACGAGATCAGCGGCGGCCGGCTGGTCCTCGGCATCGGCGCCGGCTGGCGCGAGCCAGAGTACCGTGCCTTCGGCTATCCATTCGACCACCGGGCCAGCCGCTTCGAGGAGGCGCTCACGATCATCCGCGGCATGCTCCGTGACGGAGGCGTCGACTTCCAGGGTCGGTACTACCAGGTCCACGACGCGGAGCTGCGGCCGCGCGGCCCGCGGCCGGCTGGCCTGCCGATCATGATGGGGGCCAGCGGCGACCGCATGCTCCGGCTGGCCGCCCGGCACGCCGATCGGTGGAACTGCTGGCTGATCTTCGGCGACAGCCGGCCCGCGACCGCCGTCCCGTTCCTGACCAGGCTCGACGCGGCCTGCGCCGAGGTCGGCCGCGACCCGGCGTCGCTCGAGCGCTCGGTCGCGGTCCAGGCCGTGCCAACCGGGGCCTCCCGTGGTTTCCGGTCGCGCTTTAACCACCGGGCTGAGCAGGTCGTGTCGCGGCTCGCCAAGCTCGATGTTGTTCCCCTTGTCGGTACGCCGAAGGAGCTCGCCCGCGAGCTGCTCGTGTTCGCCGAGATGGGCGTCTCCGAGGTCCAGGTACGCCTGCGC
>DAOKZM010000383.1:1431-2521 GCA_035325665.1 Thermomicrobiales bacterium
ACCTGGCCGGCATCGAGGCGTTTGCGCCGGTGCTGGAGATCCTCGACCGCGCCGCGACCGCGCCAACCCCGGCCGTCAGCGGCGCCCCGCTATAGCACCAAGGAGCAAGCCGATGCCAGCCCTCCCGTGGCATGCGCGATCGCGGCCATTGCCGTGGCCGTACTCCGGCGGCACGGCCATCGTCACCGGCGCGTCGTCGGGTATCGGCGCGGCGCTGGCTCGCGCGCTCGCGGCCCACGACATGTCGCTGCTGCTCGTCGCGCTGCCCCGTGAGGAAGCCGAGCTTCGGACACTCGCCGCCGAGCTGGCAACCCGCCACGACGTCCGCACCGCGATCGCGCCGCTCGACCTGACCGAGCCTGGCGCGCCCGAACGGGTGCGCGTTGCCGCCGACGCGGCCGGGTTCGAGCCGGACGTCCTCGTGAGCTGTGCTGGCATCGGCGTCTTCGGTCCGTTCGCGACGGTGCCGCCGGAGCGTCAGCTGGCGATGGTGCGGCTGAACGTCGAGGCGACCGTCGCCCTGACGAGCATCTTCCTGCCGCGGATGGTCGAGCGCCGCCACGGCGCGGTGCTGTTGGTGGCTTCCACCTCGGCCTTCCAGCCGATGCCGTATCACGCCGTCTACGCCGCGTCGAAGGCGTTCCTGCTGCGCTTTGGCGAGGCGCTCTGGGCGGAGAACCACCAGCACGGGGTGCGCGTCGTCACCGTCTGCCCGGGTCCAGTCGCGGGTACGGGTTTTGCCCCCTACGACTACGTCGAGACGCCACCGTTTCCGACCATTCCGATCGACGATGTGGTGCGGGCCGCGCTCGGCGGCATCGCCCGCGACCAGCCGGTCGTCACCTGCCGGACTCGTGGCGGCGGGGCGATTCACGCGCTGAATCAGGCGGCGGGGGTCGTGCTCCCGCAGCGCCGCCAGCTCGCGATGCTGGAGCGCGCGTTTCGGCTTCGCCCGCGTGAGGCAGGCCAGCCACCGGACGATGACGTTGGGTCTCGCACGTCGGCGTCCCCGACGAGCCGCGGGTAGAAGCCGCGGACTATGACGATACGCGACGCGACAGACAAGGAGAGAACGTCGATGGTAATGAGG
>DAOKZM010000383.1:2578-3590 GCA_035325665.1 Thermomicrobiales bacterium
CGTGGCAGACGCAGCTGGCAGTCAGCGCCACGTTCGGCGTGTTCGCCCCGTGGTGTCCCTCATCAACGTGGTCTCTCGCTTCGATCCTGATTTCGCGCCGCGCGCCCAGAACGCAATAACCAGGAGGCTCTATGAGTTCGTCAACCGCCACGGGGCGGAAACGGGTATCACGGTGATGAACTACGGCTATGCGCCACTCGGGGAGGCTCGGATCCCGGAGTTCGCATTACGTCCCGAAGATGAAGATGAACGCACTGGATTCCAGCTGTACTACACCGTCGCCAATGCCATTGATCTCTCGGCCAGGGACGTGCTCGAAGTAGGCTGTGGTCGGGGCGGCGGCGCGGCCTTCGTATCGCGCCATCTGTCGCCTCGAAGCCTCACCGGCATCGACTTCTCGGATGGCGCGATCAACTACTGCGCTAGCCATCACATCGGCGACGGGCTGCGATTCCTCAAGGCAGACGCCGAGAGCCTCCCGTTTCCGGAACAATCGTTCGATGTCGTGATGAACATCGAATCATCGCATACCTACCCCCATGTCGACCGCTTCCTGGCCGAAGTGCATCGAGTACTTCGGCCATCGGGCCATTTGTTGTTCGCCGACTTTCGACCGTCGAGCGAGGTGTCACTCCTTCGAGAACAGATCAGCAATGCTGGATTCGTCGTGCTCGAAGAAGAGCGAATCACCGACCATGTCGTGCATGCCCGCGATCTTGACCTGCAACGGTCGCAGGACGTCATTCATCGATCCGTCCCACGGCCGCTGCGGTTCTTTGCCCGGGAGTTCTTTGCTATCGAAGGCAGCGAAACCTACGCCGAGTTCCGAAGTGGAAAGCGTGAATGCCTTCGCTTCGTGTTGCAGAAGCCCTGAAGTGCGCCAGCATCTCGATCATGCGCCCACGGGTTAGCAGCTCGAGCGCACCGAGATGATAACGGTCAGCGGGCGATCACAATCGCGTCTATCGGTCGGTATCCACGTCCTCGACGAACTGCGGGTAGGAGCCGAAGA
>DAOKZM010000384.1:0-3585 GCA_035325665.1 Thermomicrobiales bacterium
AATGGGGATCGACCGCGCTGGCCATGCTCATGCCCATGGTGCCGCCGATGATCTCCGCCGCAATCGTGGGGGCTGCGAACAGCAGTTGCAGCACGAAGCCGAGCGCAATGCCGACCAGCACCTCGCCCGCGACGATCAGCATCCCCTGCACCGAGAACAGGGCGGGCGGCACCGGCAGCGGCGTGCAGGCGCAGACCATCACCGCCAGCGCGCCGGCGTCGGGTAGCGGCGGGAACGGCGCGTGCGGCTCGGTCTGGCGCCAGTATGCCGTGGAGGCGATGTCGTCCTGCAACGGCGGGTCGCGGCGCTCGCCGCCGACGGGCGTCCGCCGGCTGAGCGCCCGGGTCGTCATACGCAGGTTGCGGACAGCCCGCGCGAGTCCCCTCGGCCACCCTCCCATCGCGTCCCCCATTGTCGCGTGTCGCTCGTCGGGCGCGCGTATGACCAGCACAGCGCCGCCAGCCGGTTTACGATAGGGGCGAGCGATCGGACGACGAGCGAGGAAGGCGGGGTCAGGCGATGCCGGTTGAGACACAGACGCTGCCGGGGGTGATCACGCAGGGCGTCAATGGCGAGGAGCTTGGCCGGGGCTGGTGCATCGTCGTCTACGAGATGGCCGGCCAGCACCTGCCGCTCGACGAGTGGCGCGGCGAGATCGCGGTCGACGCGGAGACCGCGGCGCGGCTGCGCGGGTCCGACGACCTCTACATCCGATTCCATCCCTACGGCGGGGTCTACGACCCCTGGCACGGCCGGGTGACGGTCGAGCCGGTCGGCGAGGAGGATGACCCGGCTGGCCGGCGGCTGCGGCTGCGCGGAGCCGGCCCGCTGGTCCGCTCGCGTTACACGCCCGACGAGCTACGCCACGGGTTCCCCACCGCGGTAGGCGAGACGGAGGAGGAGCCGCAGCGCGGCTAGACGAGGGAGGCGCCCGATGACGATGCAGGCAGCCGTTGATGGCTTCATCGCCGACGTGAAGCGGATCCTGGACGACGACGGTCCGAGCGACGCCGGGCTGGAGCGGATCGCCGTCCGGATGGCCGCGTTCGTCCGGGAGGACGCCGTGCGGGAGAATCACGTCGAGATAACCGGCAACATCCACACCGGCCGGCAGTCCACGCCGCTCTACACGGACGACACAGGGCTGACGCTCGTCCGCGCCCGCTTCGGTCCTGAGGCGATGACGCCGATCCACAGCCACGGCAGCTGGGGGGTCATCGGCGTCTACCAGGGGCGCGACCAGTACCAGGTCTGGCGGCGGCTGGACGGCGGCGACGGCCACGGCCACGCCGAGGTAGAGCTGGTCGAGGAGCGCATCCTCGAACCGGGCGATGCGGTCGTCCTGCCGGCCCCGCCGCAAGACATCCACGCCCAGCAGGGCTACGGCGGCGAGCCGACCTACGAGTTCGTCCTCTTCGGCGCGAACACGATGGTGCTGCCGCGGCTCTACTTCGACCCAGAGGCGAAGACCGCCCGCGAGGTCACGCCGGGGATGCGCTAGGCGCTAGCGCCGCCAGCGCCGGGCGCCGACCGATCCGACGACTGCTAGCGCGGCCACGACGGCGGCCCCGCCGACGATGAGCGCGCCGCGCGAGATGCCGCTGTCGTCGTCCTCAGCCACGTCCTCGACCGGAATCGGCGTCGTCGTTGACTCCGGCGCGGCGACGACCGGCGAGGCCTCCTCCGGCGCGTTCGGATCGACGGTGAAGCTGAAGTCGCCGCTGGTCTCGTGGCCGTCGGCGAGCGAGAGCGCGACCCACTCGACGGTGTACTCGCCGTCCGGCAGGTCGCCGGCCAGCGGCGCGACGAGGGTGTTGCGGTCCGGGTTGTCGAGATTCACCCCGGCGCCATCGGCGGTCACATCGTCTCCGCCCGGCCCGACGACCTTGATCGAGCTGCCGTTGGCGTCGAGCTCGCCGGGGAAGGTGATCGTCACCTCCTGCGGAGGTGTCCTGACGACGCTGCCGTCGGCCGGGACAGACTCGGCCGGGTCCTCGTGTGCCACGGCGGTTGCGGCCGCCAGCGCCAACACGAGCGCCATCGCTACCACCAGCCAGCGGAATCGCGTCACCACGTCCCTCGTTCCTCACGATCTCTCGCCGCCACCCCGGCGGGCCATCGCCAATCATAGCCCCTGCCGGCGGCTGCTATAGTCAGACTCGCCGGGCCACGACCACACGCGGCGTGGAGGCGTTCGCACGACGTCCAGACACGAGAGGCATCCGATGGTAGCCACCGCACCCCGCAGCCGCGCCGAGATGCCGGCCGATGACACCTGGGACCTGTCCGCCATCTTCCCCGACCAGGCCGCCTGGGAGATGGCGATCGCGGCCATCCGAGCCGACCTGCCGCGGCTGGCCGCGATGCAGGGGACACTGGGCGACGGCGCCGCGCAACTCCTCACCGCGCTCCAGCTCCAGGATTCAATCGGTGAACGGCTGGGCCGCGTCTTCTCCTGGGCCGGCCTGCGCAAGGACGAGGACAACGCCAACGCCGAGGCCGTCGCCAACTACGACCGCGCCGTCAAGCTGAGCGTCGATGCGAGCGAGGTGAGCTCGTTCGTCGAGCCGGAGATCCTCGCCTTGCCGGACGGCACGATCGACGCGTATCTGACCGCCGAGCCGGCCCTGGCGACCTACCGCCACGCCCTCGACAGCCTGCTGCGCCAGCGCGACCACGTCCTCTCGGCCGAGCAGGAGCGGCTGCTGGCGGCGGCCGGCGAGATGGCGATGGCGCCGGGGCAGATCTTCTCGATGCTCGACGACGCCGATCTGCGCTACGGCACGATCATCGACGAGGACGGCAACGAAGTGGTGCTGACCAAGGGGAGCTACTCGCGCTTCATCGAGAGCCGCGCCCGTGAGGTCCGCAAGCAGGCGTTCAGCTCGTTGCACCAGGCCTACCGCGACCACCGCAACACCCTGGCGGCGACCTACGCGGCTAGCGTCAAGGCCGATGCGTTCTACGCC
Organism: Thermomicrobiales bacterium; assembly: GCA_035325665.1. Taxonomy (GTDB): domain Bacteria; phylum Chloroflexota; class Chloroflexia; order Thermomicrobiales; family CFX8; genus JAMLIA01. The sequence continues at coordinate 2,970 of DAOKZM010000384.1, forward strand.
CGGGTCCACAACTACGGCTCGGCCATCGAGGCGGCGCTGTCGCCGAACAACATCCCGGTCGAGGTCTACGACAACCTGGTCGAGACGGTGAACGGCCGTCTCGGTGTGCTCCACCGCTACATCGCCCTGCGCAAGCGCGTCCTCGGGCTGGAGAAGCTGGGCGTCTACGACCTGTACGTGCCGATCGTCCCCGAGGTGGATCGCGAGTACACCTACGAGGCCGGCGTCGAGACGGTCCTTGGCGCGCTCGGCGCGCTCGGCGAGGACTACCTCGGGGTGCTCTCTGGCGGCTTCGACTCGCGCTGGGTCGACGTCTACGAGAACGTCGGGAAGTCGAGCGGCGCCTACTCTTGGGGCGTCTACGGGGTCCACCCGTTCATCCTGATGAACTGGTCCGACCGGCTGCGCGACGTCTTCACCCTCGCCCACGAGGCCGGCCACGCGATGCACTCGTACTACTCCAGCCGCGCGCAGCCATACGTCTACAGCCACTACACGCTCTTCGTCGCCGAAGTTGCCTCAACGGTCAACGAGCTGCTGATGACCGACGCGCTGCGTCGGCAGACCGATGACCGGCTGTTCGAGGCCTACTTGGTCAACCACGCGCTGGAGGACA
>DAOKZM010000385.1:0-3580 GCA_035325665.1 Thermomicrobiales bacterium
CCTGGCACCTGCTGATCCTGCGCTTCGTCGAGGGCGGCTTCACCGGCACCGTCACCGCCTCGACGACCCTCGTCGCCGCGACCACCCCACGCGAGCGGATGGGGTTCGGGCTGGGGATGATGCAGATGGCGGTCTTCTCCGGCGCGTCGGTTGGGCCGCTCTTCGGCGGCATCCTGGCCGACCAGATCGGCTACCGACCGACGTTCGTCGTCGCCGGCTCGATGCTGTTCATCGGCGGGCTGATCGTCCTGACCCAGGTGCGCGAGGAGTTCACCCGCCCGGCCCGCGGCTCGGTGGACGAGCAGTCCAGCCAGCGGCTGCGAGCGCTGCTGCTCTCCAGCGCGATGCTGGCGATGATCGCGGTGATGCTGGCGCTGCGGGTGGCATCCAGCGCGATCCAGCCGATCATGCCGCTCTACGTCGAGCAGCTGGCGCGCTCGACATCGACAGTCGCAACCCTGTCCGGCCTGACCCTGGGCATCGCCGGGCTGACCAGTGCGGTCGCATCGATCAGCCTCGGGCGCCTCGCCGACCGGGTCGGCCAGCGTCCGGTCCTCGTCGCCAGCGCGCTCGGGGTCGGGCTGCTCTATCTGCCACAGGCCTTCGCCGGCAGCGTCGCCCAGCTGATCGTGCTGCAGGGGTTGTTGTCGGCCGCGGCCGGCGGGGTGATGCCGACCGCGAACGCGATCGTTGCCCACCTGACGCCGGCCGAACGACGCGGCGCTGTCTTCGGCTTCACCGCAGCGGCGACGTCGATCGGAGGCTTCATCGGCCCGCTCGGCGGCTCGTCGCTGGCCGCCAGCTTCGACATCGGCTACGTCTTCCTCGCCAGCGGGCTGCTGATGCTCGTTGTCGGCGTCTGGGTCGCCCGCGCCGTCCGGGACGCCGACCTGGGCGACGAGGCGCCACAGCCGGCACACCAGTCCGCGGCGCGTTGACGGCTCTGTCTGTCTCATGGGATATGTGTAACAGCCGTCGCGGGATAGCGAACACTACTCTGAGGCCTCAGTCGCGTCTTCTGCAATAGCCCACTCATCGCGGCCGACGAGTCGAACCCGGACGTCGTGGCCGAAGAGGGTCGAGAGCGAGCGCTCGACATCGGGCCGGTAGCGGCCGTCGAGGAGTCGCCGGGCGACCGGCGACGGCGATGCCAGCAGCATCAGGCCAGCGGCATCCTGGCCAAGCGGGATGACGCCGGACAGCCGCTCGGCGTCTCCCGGCGCCAGCAGCGCGGCGAGGTCGGCCAGCACGGCGTGCCAGACCTGCCGGCCGAGATCCACGTCCGCCCGCGAGACGACCAGCGCGGCCGTCCGGGTGGCATCGGCCGCCGTAGCAGCGGGAGCGGCAGGAGGCTCGGCGACGTGGAACGAGACGGCCACCGGCTTCGATAGCCCCGCGTTGAGCTGGCGCTCGACGAGGGCGCGATACTCGGTCGCGAGCTTGTCGGCGGCCAGTTGCGAGCCGACCTCGACCTCGACCGTCCCGCGCCAGTAGCGGCGGATGACGCTGCCGCCGAGCAGCAGGGCGAAGGTCTCGTCGGACAGCACGCTGGCGAGGTCGTCGAGCGCCGCCGCCCAGGTCCGACTGCCCCGCGCGCCGCCCGGCAGGCGCACGTCGGCGGGCGGCGGCGCTTCGTCACCCGCCGGTGGTGTCACCCCTGCCGCGCCTGCCAGCGCCAGAGCGCCCGGATCGCTCGCGCGACGTGGTCCGTCGTCGTCGGCTGCCCAGCGCTGGATGATCTCGCGGATGCGCTTGGGCGCGACGAACGCCGAGCCGGATGCGACCGCCTCGCGCAGCGCGGCGACGACCCAATCGGACCCGGTCGATCCGGCGGCACGAGCTGGAGGATCGGCATCGCGCTCAAGCTCGCCCAGGAGGATGCGTTCGAGCGGGGTTGCCCGGCGGTCGTTGGCGGCCTCGAAGATGGAAACGACCAGTGGACACGGCTCGACCACGGGCCCGCCGGTTCGTCCGCCAGCGGCACGATCCAGACCCCGCTCGGCCGGAGGCTGGCCAGATGCTCGGCCTCCGGCGAGTTGCCCGCTGGCCGCTCGCGCCGGGCCGCCCCCAGCCGGATCACCCGCCCCAACACGCCCCACGAGCGCGCCGCCCGCTCGGTCATCGGCGATACCCTCCTCAACCTCGTTCATCACGATGGGCACGACTGCGCCGCCATCCGGCGCCACTGTGTCGCGGCCCGTTCCTGTCGTTGGGCCATCCCGGTCGACGGACACGTCCGTCATGAGCGTGCTCGCCAGCGGCCTCGCCCCTGCCTGCGCTCGACGCGTTGTTGTGGTCGTTGTCGTAGTGATCTGGTCTTGGTCATACGTCGTGTTGGCGGGTGCAACAGCGGTTGGCGAACCAGTGCTGCCCGGTCCAGCACTGGTTCGCCTGTCGAGCGGTGAACCATCGTTGCCCGGTCCAACGCTGCTGCCCGAACCACTGTTGACGCCAGCAACAGTGGTCGCCTTCCGCCGCGTCTGACCATCGTTGGCCAGAGCAACCGAGGTTGGGTCGGAGACTGCCGTCGATGCCCGCCGTTCGCCGCTACGCAACAAGCCGTCCGCGTTCTGACCATCGGTCAGTGCCGCGCCCGGCGTGCCTGGCCGTTGCGTAGCCCGGGCGCGCTGGCGATGGCCGGCGCGGGTTCTGGCGCTGGCGCGCTCCTCCAGGTCGCGCGTGCGCTGCTGGAGTTCCTGCCAGAGCGGCTCGTCGGCGACCTCGACGAGGATCGCGTGCCAGACGCTGTTGCGGTCGATCGGCTCGAAGCGCGGCGAGAAGATCCGGCGGACGTAGCGGTAGACGGCGTCATCGCTGGCTGCGAGAGTCGCCACGGCCATAACATCGTTCGCACGTAGCGCCACGCCTTCATCACGATCTTTCACGCGATAAAGGTTATGCGGCACGCGCCATCGCCTTCCTCGCTCGTCGACCCGCAGGATCATCTCCTTGCGGATCTCGATCAGGTCGAGCGCGACCAGGATCTTGTTGATGGTGATCAGCTCGGCGCGGTCCTCACCGTAGAAGTCGGCCTCGGCCTGCTGGCTGGGGAATGCGTAGCCGCGATGGGGCGACTCCTCGCGCCGATCCGTCCAGACCGTGTAGGAGTTGAGCAGCCCCACCCCCTTCAGCCCGATCAGTGGCGAATACTGGGTGACGACCGTATTCCAGTGCCAGAACCAGCCGCGCCGGCGGGCATCGATCCCGGCCTGGGCGACATCGGTTTCCGGCCCGCCGGTGGCAGCCGGCTGGCTCTCCCCGGGCGCGGCAGGCCGCGGCCCGGGGGCTGATTGCCCGCGCCCATGCCGCGGCCCGGCCGGGGGACGCCGATCGGGTTGTTCGGGCGCTGGCTCGGACATGGCCGCCTCTCACGCCGTCTGGGCTACGAGACTCATCGAACCATCCGACGACAGAGTAACAGGATCATATCATCAACTCAAGTGTGTTTCGGCGTGACTATTATATTCAGGAGCGCTACGTGGCGTGACGAATCTCGCGTTGACAGTTCGAACCCCAGCGCGCATCTCGTACTTGACGGGTGAGCATTGGTCGGATATCGTCACGTGTGACGAATAGAGGC
>DAOKZM010000386.1:0-3572 GCA_035325665.1 Thermomicrobiales bacterium
CAGCACGACGGCATTGGATTGCTGCTGGCGGTCCGCCTCCCAGGTCTTGAACCGCAGGTCGTCGTTGCGGATGTCGGCGAAGCGCGCCTCCCCACGAGCGGCGTTACGTTTCAGGTTCTCGCGAATCGTCCGCCGCTTGTCGAGATTCGAGAACGGGCCGCTTCGACGGATGTCGCTGAACCGCACGCTCTCCGACTCCAGCGAACGCAGCCGCTTCTCCTCCAGATTCGGCAGCTCCAGCTCCTGAAAGATCATCTCCGAGAGCTCGTCGAACGTGATCTCCGCTTCGTAGAAGTCCACCCCCGGCTTGTCTCCCGGCTTCTGCCCGTCCCCCTGGCCGGCCGCCTTGCCGTAGCGCTCGATCACGTCGCCGACCTGCGAGTCGCCGTCCCCCTGGCCGACGCCGCGCCGATCCTCCGGGTCGTAGCGGAACTTGTACTGCTCCAGCGTGCGGATCGGCACGCGGACGATCCGCTTTCCGTCGCTGGTCAGGATCGACTGGTCGCTGACGATGTCGGCCAGGTTCTCCTTGATCGCCTCCTTGACCTTCTGCTTGTGGCGAGCCTGGTCGATGACTCCCTTGCGGTGCAGCGACCAGTCCTCGCGTCCGAGTGTGATTGGGACCATCTCGATCACCTACCGATTCAGCAGTGCTCCCACGTACTTCAGCAGCTCGTTCGCGCAGGTCGGGCAGTAACCGTGCTCGGCGACGAGCCGGTCGACGACGTCGTTGATCCGTCGTAGCTGTTCGGGATCCGGCGTGCGCGACGATGTGGTGATCTTCACTACGTCGCGCAGGTCGGCGAACAGCTTCTTCTCGATTGCCTCCTTGAGCCGCTCGTGGGAGGTGTAGTCAAACGTCTGACCCCGGCGCGCCAGCGCCGAGATGCGGATCAGGATCTCCTCGCGGAACTGCCGCTTGCCCGCCTCGGAGATGCCGATCTGCTCCTCGATCGAGCGCATCAGCTTCTCGTCCGGCTCGCGCTCTTCGTCGGTCAGCGGGTCGCGCAGCCGGGTCTTGTTGCAGTACGCCTCGACGTTGTCGAGGTAGTTCTCCAGCAGCGTCCGGGCCGATTCCTCGTAGGCGTAAACGAACGCCCGCTGGACTTCCCGCTTGGCCCACTCGTCGTACTCTTGGCGGGCCTCGCCGATAAGATTGAGCAGCCGCTCGTGGTCGTCGCGCGAGATCGACGTGTGCTGGTCGAGCCCGTCGCGTAGCGAGCGCAGCGCGTCCAGCGCGTTGACGCAGGTCGTCCCGTCGCGGACGAGCGCCGCCGAGAGGCGGTTGATGACGTAGCGCGGGGAGATGCCATCCATGCCTTCGCGGTCCGACTCCTCCTGCAGCTCCTTGACGTCCTTCGGCGTGAATCCGTCCACCGACTGCCCGTCGTAGAGCCGCAGCTTCTTGACGAGGCTCATGCCGGCCTTCTTCGACTCCTGGAGCCGCGAGAGCACAGCGAACGTCGCCGCCGTCTCCAGCGTCCCGGGCGCGATGTGGACGTCGCGCACGGCCGACTGGCGCAGCAGCTTCTTGTAAATGCGCACCTCGTCGTTGACCTGCAGGTTGTATGGCACCTTGATCAGGATGATGCGGTCCTGCAGCGCCTCGCTACGCCGGTTGCCGACGAACGACTCGTACTCGTGCTCGTTTGTGTGGGAGATGACGACCTCGTCGGCGTAGATCATCGAGAAGCGCCCGGTCTTGATGTTCTGCTCCTGCGAGAGGGTGAGCAGAACATAGAGGAAGCGCTCGTCGGTCTTCAGCATCTCGATGAATTCCATGATCCCGCGGTTGGCGATGTTCAGCTCGCCGTCGAAGCGATAGCCGCGTGGATCGCTCTCCGAGCCGACCTCGCCGATCGTCGCCAGGTCGATCGCGCCGACCAGCTCGGCAATGTCCTGCGACTTCGGGTCGGAGGGCGAGAACGTGCCGATCCCGACGCGGTGCTTCTCCGAGAACGTAATCCGCCGCACCGGCATCGTCTCCGGTCGATCGTCGAACTCGTTCTCCAGCCGCCAGCGGCAGTAGGGGCAGAGGTCGCCCTCGATGTGCAGGCCGTACTCACGCTCGACCTCGGGGCGCAGTGCGTCGGGGATGAGGTGCATCGGGTCCTCGTGCATCGGGCAACCGTCGATCGCGTAGACCGCGCCGGCCTCGCTGCGGGTGTGCTCCTCCAGCCCGCGCTTGAGCAGCGAGACGATCGTCGATTTCCCGCCGCCGACCGGGCCCATCAACAGGAGGATGCGCTTGCGCACCTCCAGCCGTTGAGCGGCCGACTGGAAGTACTCCACGATTTGGTTAAGCGGGTGCTCGATGCCGTAGATCTCGTCGGCGAAGAACCGATAGCGTGGCTGCCCGCGCTCGTCCGTCTCGACGCCGGCCGAGACGATCATGTCGTAGACGCGCGCATGGGCAAGCTGGGCGATGGAAGGGTTTGCGGTGACGATGTCGAAGTACTCGGCGAACGTCCCCGACCAGGCCAGCCGGCGCTGGTCCTGGCGGAAGGTCTCGAGCCGGTCAACCAGTGCGGTCATGCGGAGCTCCTGCTGAATGAGCCCGTCGCGCAAGGCGCCGACGCGGCCGTCCACCAGGGCGGCACGAGCATAGCCGATCGGTTCAATCAGCAGACCGGATCAGGGGACTCGCAGCACGCGAACCATGGCGGCTGGCTCGCGGGAATCTGCGCACGTCTCGCGCGGGGCGCGGACACCACAGCGGCCGATCCAGGGATCGGCGGCGACGACCGGAAGCGCTCCGGACTACCTCTCATCTGGCCGGAGCGGTACAACGAAACAGATGACTGCCAACGGTACGGTATGGCGCCGGCTGAGGCCGGGCTAACGACTCGGACGATTGGAGCTATGACTTCGGGTCATTGGACGTAGTGTACGTACACCACGCCGCTCTGTCAATACCGACTGGCAATTCGCGTAAGCGCGAGACCCGCCGTGCTGCCGAATAAGCAAGTCGCATACCACGCGGCAGGATCGTTGCTAGAGTGGCGGCCGGCGAGATTGCCATTCTGAGGCTTAACGAATGACCGGCCAGCGGGTTGCGCTCCGCGGTCGGTTATGGTGAATTACGCCGATACCCTGTCAAGTGGATGTGTCGCGACTAACGAGCCCCGAGAGCCGCGGCCACGGCTGTCCCGCTCGCGGTGCAGACGACGTTGACGACATCGTTCGTCACACCCCGGCAACCACCGACTACGACCGTCGGCTCACCACAGCGGTGCAGCCTCGCTTCCGTCGGCTTGTCGCAGCGCGGACACCAGCGTCGTTCCTGGACCAGCTCACCAAGCACGCTATCCACGAGCGAGCCGGCCACTCCCGCGACGACGACCGTAGCCGCGTCGCATGCCCTGCTCTCCGATCGTCCGACCGCGAACGTCGTCAGCCCGAGCAACCCGGCGCCGCCGAGTGCCGCGGCCAGCCCGCGCGCCGTCACCGCCCCGGACGTCCCAGGGACGGCCGGACGCCGTGACACGATCAGTCGCGGCGTGTCCGGCGATGTCGAGCCGATCTCGGTCGCCCACGTGTCGGCCGTCGCGGCCGCGAGGGACCCCGCCGCG
>DAOKZM010000387.1:0-461 GCA_035325665.1 Thermomicrobiales bacterium
GCCCTCACCGGCGACGAGCATCGCGGCCTCCTCGCTGAACGTCCCCACCGGTCCCAGAAAGGCGATCCGCATCCCGCCCAGCCTCCGCTCCACAACCAAACCTTCACGTCGCTGCGAGTATACGCGGCATGCAGAATACGGGAGATGAGGAACGTGCGGGAGGCGCTAATGGACGGACGAGGATCGCACCGGCGCCCGATCGGGCGCCTGACCGCGGCCGCCCGCGCGCTGTACGGCGGATCGAAGCCGGACGCGCCGTTCGGCGCGGTGATCGACACGGCCGCCTGGCAGCGCCTGCGTCCGGCGATCGTCGCGCGCGGCTGGGAGCAGCCAGTGATCACCGGCGTGAAGCTCGCCCACACGCTGATCTTCGCCGTGCTCTCCAGCCTGATCGTCTGGTTCGCCTGGTCGGGGTTGCGCGGCCGCTGGTCGCGACGGATGGGGCTGGTGCTGGCGGCGGT
>DAOKZM010000387.1:522-3567 GCA_035325665.1 Thermomicrobiales bacterium
CCCGCCGCATCCCGCATATCTCCAGCGCCCTGGTCGCCGCCGGGCTGCTCGGGCTGGCAGCCCGGCGGCTGGCGCGGCGCTAGCCGCCCTCGTAGGCGCGTTCGAGCGTCGGGATGTCGATCTTCGTCATCTGGAGCAGCGCCTGCATCACCCGATTGGCGCGCTCTCGGTCAGGATCACTCACCAACTCCACCAGCGCGTTCGGGATGATCTGCCACGACAGACCGAACTTGTCCTTCAGCCAGCCGCACTGGCTCTCCTCGCCGCCGTCCGCCGTCAGCGTGTTCCAGAAGTAGTCGACCTCTTCCTGGTCCGCGCATCTGACGAAGAACGACGTCGCCTCGCTGAAGCGGAACTCCGGCCCGCCGTTGAGCGCCATGTACTCCTGCCCAGCGATTCGGAAGCTGGTCGTCAGGACCTGCCCCTCATCGCCAATCCGGTGGATGTCGAGGATCTCCGCGTCCTCGAACACCGACACGTAGTACCGCGTCGCCTCCTCGGCCTGCCCGTCGAACCACAGGCACGGGACGATCTTCTGCTGCACTGTCCGCTCCTTCGCATTCAGCCCCGGCCCCATTGCCGCGGCCACGTCTGTCCCTTACGTGCCGTTGTCGAACGGCCGGCGCCGATTTCGACAGCCAGAACGGTGGAAGCGTCCCGGTATACTTGAGTGTTATGGTGACGAACCGGCAGCGACGGACCAGCACGACGAGGCACGAGACCGCCACATGGCGCGTCTTCGCCGCCGTGCCGGTCAGCGACGGCGTCCGCGCGCTGATGGGCGACATCCAGGACGCGCTGATCCCGCGCGGCTGGCGCGTGAAGTGGGTGCGGCCGGAACTCGCCCATCTGACGCTGAAGTTCTACGGCAACATCGAGACCGAGCGACTGCCGGAGCTCTCGGAGCGCCTGGCGCGCGTTGCCGCCAGCGGCCGGCCGCTGCGGATGCGGACGACGACCGTCGGCGCGTTTCCGTCGGCCAGCCAGCCGCGGGTGCTCTGGCTGGGTCTGGCCGGCGATGTCGAGCCGCTCGCCGCGCTGGCGACGCAGGTCGAGGATGCCTCGGTGGGGTACGGTAAGCCGGAGAACCGGCCGTTCGCGCCGCACGTCACGCTGGCGAGGCTGCGCGATGGCGCGGCGACTCCGGCCGACTTCGCCACGGCGGCGTCGGGGCTCCATCTCGCGCCGGTTTCGTTCGCGATCGACCGGCTGCGGCTGATCCGCAGCGTCCTCGGCCCCGGGGGGCCGGCCTATACGCCGATTGGCGAGTGGCCGCTCAGCGCGACCCCCGAGATCGACGACCACGGGTAGCGTCTCGTGCTCCCCTCAACCAACCCCGACGACTACCGATGAATGACGAACCAGGAGACGACCGATGACCGATATGTTCGACCGCCTCAGGGAGCTGGAACGGCGCTACGACGAGCTGACCCAGATGATGGGCGACCCCGCCGTGGCGACCGACCCCGACAAGCTACTGGAGTACGGCCGCGAGCGCGCCGAGATCGAGGACGTCGTCGTGGCCTACCGCGACCTGAAGGCGCTCGACGGCCAGATCGCCGACGCCGAGGCGATGGCCGCCGACAGCGACCCCGAGCTGGCCGAGCTGGCCCGCGAGGAGCTCGACAGCCTGCGCTCCGACCGCGAACCGCTGGTCTCGCGGCTGCGCGCGCTCCTCGTGCCGAAGGACCCCAACGACGAGAAGGACGTGATCGTCGAGATCCGCGCCGGGACGGGCGGCGACGAGGCTGCCCTCTTCGCCGCCGAACTGCTGCGGCTCTACTCGCGCTACGCCGAGCGGCAGGGCTGGAAGACCGACATCCTCAGCCTGAATGAGACCGGCATCGGCGGCATCAAGGAGGCCGTCCTCGAGGTGCGCGGCCGTGGCGCCTACAGCCACCTGCGTTACGAGAGCGGCGTCCACCGCGTCCAGCGCGTTCCGGTGACAGAGTCGAGCGGCCGCATCCACACCTCGGCAGCGACGGTCGCCGTATTGCCAGAGGCCGAGGACGTCGATATCCAGATCGACGAGAACGACCTGCGGGTGGACGTCTTCCGCTCGACCGGCCACGGCGGGCAGAGCGTCAACACCACCGACTCGGCCGTGCGCCTCACCCACCTGCCGACCGGCATCGTGGTGTCGATGCAGGACGAGAAGAGCCAGCTGCAGAACTACGAGCGCGCGATGCGGGTGCTGCGCGCCCGCCTCTACGAGCGCGCCCGCGCCGAACGGGAGGCCGCACTCTCGGCCGCTCGGCGCTCCCAACAGGGCACCGGCGACCGCTCCGAAAAGGTGCGCACCTACAACTACCCGCAGAATCGGGTCACCGACCACCGCATCGGGCTGACCGTGCCGTTGCGCGAGCAGGTGCTGGCCGGACACCTCGATACGATCACCGACACGCTGGCCGCCGAGGAACGGCGTCGGCTGCTGGCCGCGCAAACCGAGGGGAGCCTCGCGTGAACCCGTCGATCGAACTGCTGCGCATCGAGTTCCTGGGGGTCACCGTTCGCCACGAGGAGGTGCCGCTGGACCGCGCCGGGCTGGCGTTGCACTTCGTCGACATCGGCGAACGCCACGGCTTGAGCCGCATGGATCTGGCCGACGGCGGAGCGGTGTTCTCCGGGGCCGACGGCGCCGAGTTGGCGATTCGCCCCGGGCAGATCGGCTCGTGCGGGGTGACGAACCTCGGCTACCGCGAGGGTGCGGAGAGGATCGTGGGGGCCCTGGAGGAGACCGTCACGCGTTTCGGCGTCGGCCGGATGTGGGCGGAGGACATCACCCTGGTGGCGGTGTGGGATCTGGGCGACCCAGAGCTCGCCCGCTCGCTGCTGGTCGACGACATCCTGCGCGTGGACGAACAGCGGCTGGAGCTGCTGGGTGGCGACGATGTCACCCTCGGGCTGCGGATCTGGAAGCGCCAGGGCGAATCATCGTTGGAATGCGCGATCGAGCCGATGCATTCCGAGCCGGGCAAGGTGTACCTGCGTCTGATGCTCGCCGACGGAGAACCGCAGGCCGACATCGCCTCCCTCACCGAACTG
>DAOKZM010000388.1:0-3562 GCA_035325665.1 Thermomicrobiales bacterium
CCTCGGCGTCAAGGCCAGCGTCGTCGACAAGAACGGCAAGGAGGTCGGGGTCGATGAGGGCGGCTACCTCGTCATTCACAACCACCGGCCGGCAATGATGCGCACGATCTTCCGCGACCCAGGGCGCTACGAGTCGTACTGGACCACGATCCCCGGCGTCTACTTCGCCGGTGACGCCGCCCACCGCGACGCCGACGGCTACTTCTGGATCCAGGGCCGGGTGGACGACGTGATCAAGAAATCGGGCTACCGGCTCGGCTCGATGGAGATCGAGAGCGCGCTGGTCAGCCACCCCGCCGTGGCCGAGTCGGCCGTGATCGGCAAGCCGGACGAGGTCAAGGGCGAGTCGATCAAGGCGTTCGTCATCCTCAAGACCGGCTACGACGCTAGCGACCATATGCTCAACGAGCTGCGGCTGCACGTGCGGCAGAACGTCGGCCCGATCGCCGTGCCGGAGGAGGTGGAGTTCGTCTCGTCGCTGCCGAAGACCCGCTCCGGCAAGATCATGCGCCGCTTCCTGAAGGCCCAGGAGCTGGGCCAGGAGGTCGGCGACATCAGCACCCTAGAGGAGTAGACCGGCGCCGACGGCCCGTCCGGTACAATTGCAGGTCGAGTCCGCGGGGGCGCCCCAGGCGCCCCCCTTTTCGACCCGAGACAGCGAAGGTGGCGCCCGCGTAATGGCCCGATCCAGGATCTATCTCAAGACGCCGGAGCAGATCGCGCTGATGCGCGAGGCCGGCCGCGTCGTCGCCGAGATCCTCGACCTGATGGACGAGATGATCGTGCCGGGCGTAACGACCGGCCAGCTCGACCGCATCGCCGACGAGTACATCCGGGCCAAGGGGGGTGTGCCCTCGTTCAAGGGCTACCACGGCTTCCGCGGGTCGATCTGCGTCTCGGTCAACGACGTCGTCGTCCATGGTATCCCAGGCGATCGGGTCCTGCTCGACGGCGACATCATCGCCCTCGACGTCGGCGTCATCCTCAACGGCTGGCACGGCGACGCGGCCCGGACCTACGCGGTCGGGAACATCGACGCCGAGTCGCGGCGACTGATGGATGTCTGCCTGGAGTCGCTGAACGTCGGGATCGCCGCCGCCCGGCCGGGCCGGCGGCTGACCGACATCTCATTCGCGATCGAGCAGGTCGTGAACGCGGCCAGCTTCCAGGTCGTTCACGACCTCTTCGGCCACGGCATCGGCCGTGACATGCACGAGGCGCCGTGGCTGCCGCACTACGGTCCACCGGGACAGGGGCCGGAACTGCGCCCGGGCATGGTGTTTACGATCGAGCCGATGATCGTCGCCGGCTCGCGCGCCGTCCACACCCTGCCGGACGGCTGGACGATCGTAACCGACGACCACTCGCGCTCGGCCCAGTACGAGCACACCATCGCGATCACCGAGAACGGGCCGGAGATTCTGACGCTGCCGTAGACCGGGCGGGTCAGTCCCCCTCGCCACGCCCGAACATCGCGACGAAGCCATCGACCAGCGCCTGCTCGTCGGCCGCCGAGAGGCGCGCCGAGCGGTGCATCAGCGTGTAGTAGCCGGGTGGCATCTCGCCCTCCTCGACCGACTCGACGATCTCGTCCGTCTCCTGCGGCCGGCTCCACTCGGAGAAGTTGAGTTCCCGCCGCCCCTCGTCGACGTGGTTCTGCGTCCACCACGAGATCGGCGCGATGTTGGCGTACCACGGCCACTCGGTCTCGTTGCTGTGACAGTCGAAGCAGGCGATCCGCGCCAGCTCGCGAGTGCGCGGGGTGTGCCAGGCCGGCTCGGCGGCGACCGCCGGGTTGTCGTGGTCGCGTCCATAGGGGATGAGCTGGATCGCCAGCAGCACGACGGCGAACGTGAGCGCCGTCCACCGAAGCACGCGGCGCCAGTTGATCCTGCGCACCGGTCACCTCCGGTCCAATCGACATCCGTCGGGTACCACGCCGAGTCTGGCCGGTGTCGGTGCGCCAGTCAATCGATTTCGTGTGATCTGTAACGATGTTGAAACGCAGCCGCATCAGCGGCGTGAGACAGAGAGCGCGGCGGAATCTGTCGGAGCGTTACGGATGGGTGGCACCGGGAGCGATGACGGTGATGACCAGCTCGTCGAGGGTGGCATCGCCCTCGGCGGCAAGCAGGTCGCCATCGAAGCGGCCGGCGCTCGGTGTCGTGAACTCAACCCCAGTGACGGCGTTCGGGGCTATCTCCGTTGGCGTGACCAGGCCGTCGATCCGCAGCCGATAGGGCGTCGCGTCCTTGTTGTCGATCTTGATGATCGTCGGCTCAAGCTGCTGGGCGACGACCTCTTCGACCGAGAACGCCCCATCAACGATCGCCACCTGTGCCACCTCGGTGCTTCCCGAAACCTCGGCCAGCGCCGTCGGCGATGCGTCGGATGGGCGGACCGGGTCGCGCGCCACCTCGGTGTCGTCCTCGCCACAGGCCAGTCCGGCGAATGGCAGCATCAGCAGAATCGCCATCCCTGCCGTCGCCCGTCGAGCGAAGCGACGCCTGCCGTCGCCCTTTACCTCGAAACTGCTCACCATCGTCCCCCTCGGTCCCGTGCGTGCGATCCACGTCGGCCGGCTGGTTCGAGCCTCCGGCGACGTCCTTCGACCACGCAATGCCCGTGCCGGATACCGCCGCGCAGGCTGTAACGATGTTGATACGACGGGCAGCCCCACGCACACGGAACTGCGACACGCGCTGAGTACCCTACAGGGTGGATGGTTGACGACATAGAGAACCCTACGGGGGTACCCAAGGAGGTTCGGATGGACAACGGCACTGCGGATCGGATGGCGATCATCCTCTTCTCCGGCACGGTCGACAAGCTCAACGCCGCCGCCACCATCGCGACCGGCGGAGTCGCGATGGGCCTTGATGTCACCCTGTTCCTGACCAATTGGGGACTGATGGCTTTCCGCAAGGGGGACTGGAAGACCAACACGAAGATCTCCGCCGAGTTCCAGGAGTACGGGCCGGCCATGCAGGAGGCGATGGCGGCGAAGAACGCGCCCTCCTGGATGGACACCCTTGTCCAGGCCAAGGAACTCGGCACAGTCAACGTCGTCGCCTGCGGCCAGACGATGGACCTCTTCGGCATGGAGCTCGGCGACCTTGAGGAGATCGTCGACGACATCGCCGGGGTGGTCGGGTTCATCGGCGACGCGCAGGAGGCGAAGATCACGCTGTTCATCTAGCGGCGCGTGCCGCGCCGGATGGAAGGAAATGGACACCATGGTTGAGGCACAGATCGACAGGGAGATCGACGCGCGCGGGAGCTTTTGCCCGGGACCGCTGATGGAGCTGATGCGGGCGATGAAGACCGCCCCGGTTGGCAGCACGGTCGCCGTGCTCTCGTCCGACCCCGGCTCGGGCAAGGACATCCCGATCTGGGTCGCCAAGGCGAAGCACGAGTTCGTCGGGGCGTTCGACGAGGACGGCTATACCGCGTTCGTCGTCCGCAAGACCCACTGACGCGCCAGCCGGCGCGAGCGAAGGGCACGGGGGACATGGCCGCGAGGATCGTTATCCTGGGTGGCGGAGTCGGGGGCACGCTGGCG
>DAOKZM010000389.1:0-3560 GCA_035325665.1 Thermomicrobiales bacterium
CGACCCGGCCCCGGCGACGGCGTTCGCCCACCTCGACGCGACCGTGTCGCTCGAGCGCTCGATCGCCGAGCAGGGTCTCTTCCCGGCGGTGGACCCGCTGGCCTCGACGTCCCGCATCCTCGACCCGCTGGTCGTCGGTGAGGAGCACTACCGGGTGGCCCGCGAGGTGCAGCGAGTGCTCCAGCGCTACCGTGACCTGCAGGACATCATCGCCATCCTCGGCATCGAGGAGCTGAGCGACGAGGACAAGCAGACGGTCGCCCGGGCTCGGCGCATCCAGCGCTTCCTGTCGCAGCCGATGTTCGTCGCCGAGGCGTTCACCGGCCAAGCCGGGAAGTACGTCACCCGCGAGGAGACGGTCCGCGGCTTCGCCGAGATCCTCGAAGGCCGCCACGACTCCCTGCCGGAGCAGGCGTTCTACATGGTCGGCGGAATCGAGGAAGCGGTCGAGAAGGCCGAGCGCATGGCGGCTGAGGGGTAGTCCGGGGATGAGGGATGAGGCAAAAGGGATGAGGGTGATCGGCCTTCGTTCCCTCTCATCCCTCATCCCTCATCCCTCATCCCTGACACGGAGGTAGCATGGCAAGGCCAGCGAAGCTCAGCGTTGAGGTCGTGACCGGCGAGCGGGTGGTCTACGAGGCCGAGGACGTCGATATGGTCGTCGCCCCCGGCGCCGAGGGGCAGCTCGGCATTCTGCCGAAGCACGCCCCGCTCTTCACGCTGCTCGCGGCGGGGGAGATGCGGATCAAGCAGGGCGCGAGCGAGGAATCGCTGGTCGTCTTCGGCGGCTTCCTCGAGGTGCTCAACAACCGGGTGATCATCCTGGCCGACACGGCGGAGCGGGTAGCCGAGATCGACATGCAGCGCGCCGAAACGGCCCGACAGCGGGCCGAGGCGCGGATCGCCATGCGCGGCGAGGGGCTCGATCTCGCTCGTGCCGAGCAGTCGCTCCAGCGCGCAGCCGTCCGCTTGCGGGTGGCCCAGCGACGCCAGCACGGCCGGGCGCGGCCGGGGCCGACGAGTATGACCGACAATCCGTAAACTGAGCGCGGCCAGCCGATGCCGCAGACAGCAGCGACCCGGAGGTGCCCCAAGTGACGCTATCCACCACGCGCGGGACGACTGTCCCAGCCGCCGACCCAGCCCGGACGATCGTCACTGAGGGTGGCGCCCCGCTCACTGGACGCATCCGCATTGGCGGGGCGAAGAACGCGGCGCTGCCGATGATGGCGGCGGCGCTACTGACCGACGAGCCCTGTGTCCTCGAGAACCTGCCGATCCTCGAGGACATCTTCGTCATGGTCGACCTACTGCGCTTCCTCGGCGCCGAGGTGGACCTCGACACTGAGCAGCACCGCGTCCGCATCCACGCCCGCGAGGTCTCCAACCGTGTGGCGCCGACCGAACTGGTCGAGCGGATGCGCGCCTCGTTTCTCGTCTCCGGCCCCGTCTTGGCCCGCACCGGCGAAATGGAGACCCCGGCCCCCGGCGGCTGCAAGCTCGGCAGCCGGCCGGTGGATGTCGATGTCCGTGGGTTCAAGCGCATGGGCGCCGACATCTACGTCGGCGAGGGCTTCTACCGGATGAACGCCCCGCGGCTCGAGGGCGCCGACCTGTACATGGACTACCCGAGCCACACCGGCACCGAGAACCTGTTGATGGCCGCCACGCTGGCGCGCGGAACGACGACGATTACCAACGCGGCGTCCGAGCCGGAGATCGTCGCGTTGGGCTTCGCGCTGCGCGAGATGGGCGCGAAGATCGACGGGCTCGGCACGCCGTACATCATCGTCAAGGGGGTCGAGCGGCTGCGCGGCTTCCATACCTCGATCCTGCCGGACCGGCTGGAGGCGGGCACGTTCGCCATCGGCAGCGTTGTGACGGGTGGCGAGATCGTCCTCGACCGGGTCAGCGAGCGCGACATGCTGCCGCTGACCTACAAGCTGCGTGAGGCCGGCGCCGAGGTCTGGTGGAGTGAGAACTCGATGATGGTCCGCGCCGGAGGGACGCTGGAGTCGCTGGAGATCCAGGCCCTGCCGTTCCCCGGCTTCCCGACCGACCTGCAGGCGGCCTTCGCCGTTCTGCTGACCCAGGCCGAGGGGACGAGCCGCATCTTCGAGCGCGTGTTCAACGACCGGCTGCGCTACGTGGACGAGCTGCGCAAGCTCGGCGCGACCATCACGCTGGTCAACTCGCAGGAGGCGCGCTTTAGCGGCCCCAGCCCGCTGCGCGGCGCCGACGTCCAGGCGCTCGACATCCGCTCCGGCGCGTGCCTGATCCTTGCTGGCCTGGTCGCCGAGGGCGAGACGCGGGTTCACCAGATCCAGCACGTCCGCCGCGGCTACGAGGACATCGTCGGCCGCTTCCAGCAGCTCGGCGCGCAGATTCGGTACGCGTAGGGGGGCGGGACCTGCTCGCCGCTCCCGTTGACCTTGACGAACAGGTGATGCCAGCGATCGCGTCGCCAACTAGCGGACAGCGGCGATCAACAGCCCCACGATTTTTGGCGTACGTACGCGGAGCCTATCCGCACCGGGCTATGATAGAATCGGCGAGTACGGACGCCCGAGCCGGGTGTCCGTACATGTGTGTGACGCGGGGAGCGTCCTCGAACCCTGGGAGCCAGCTTGGCCAAGCAGCTCGGAATCGACCTCGGCACGGCGAACGTTCTCGTCTTCCTGCGTGGCCGTGGGATCGTGATTAACGAACCATCGGTGGTCGCCATCTCGGCGCGCGACGGCAAGGTTAAGGCGGTCGGGCTGGAGGCGCGGAATATGCTTGGCCGCGAGCCGCGCGAGACGATCGAGGTCGTCCGACCCATGCGTGACGGCGTCATCGCCGACTACGTCGTCACCCAGGAGATGCTGCGCTACTTCATCAACAAGGCGGTCGGGCGCTTCTCACTGACTCGCCCGGACGTGATGATCTGCGTGCCGGCCGGGGTCACCGGGGTCGAGCGGCGCGCCGTCCGCGACGCGGCTTTGGCGGCCGGAGCGCGGCGCGCCTACCTGATCTCCGAGCCGCTGGCGGCCGCGATTGGCGCGCGCGTGCCGGTGGCCGACCCGAGCGGCAACCTGGTGATCGACATCGGTGGCGGCACGACCGAGGTGGCCGTCATCTCGCTCAACGGCATCGTCGTCGCCAACTCGATCCGTGTCGGCGGCAACAAGTTCGACGAGGCGATCGCCAGCTTCATCAAGCGCAAGTACAACCTGCGGATCGGCGAGCGCACGGCCGAGGAGGTCAAGATCGCGATCGGCTCGGCGATGCCGTTGGAGGAGGACGAGGCGATGGACGTCCGCGGCCGCGACGAGGTCGCCGGCCTGCCGCGCACCATCCGCATCCACTCCAACGAGGTGGTCGAGGCGATCACCGAGCCGCTGGAGGCGATCATCGGCGCCGTGCGCGATGTCCTCGAGCGCACGCCCCCCGAGCTCTCGTCCGACATCATCGACAAAGGCATGATCCTGACCGGCGGCGGCGCCCTGCTGCGTCACCTCAACGACCTGCTAACCGAGGTCACCGGCGTCCCGTGCTACGTCGCCGACGACCCCCTCTCC
>DAOKZM010000390.1:0-3549 GCA_035325665.1 Thermomicrobiales bacterium
CGACTTCGCGAGATCCTCGCCAGGGCGGATCTCCTGCCGGCCACTAGCCAGAGCTGACCCGCGTCGCCCGGGCTGCCGCGCCACGCATATACTCCGGAGCGTGCCATCGCGAGGCTGTTCGCGACGGCGCGTCGTTCCGAAGGCACATGCGACCATGAGCTCGGCACAAGACCGCGAAGACCCAGGCAACGATCCCATCGCCCGGCTCACCGCCGTGACGAAGCGCTATCACTCGGGCAAGCGCGAGTTCGTCGCGCTCGACGACGTATCGATCGAGATCGGCGCGGGCGAGTGGCTGGCGATCGTCGGTCCGTCCGGCTCCGGCAAATCGACGCTGCTCAATATCATCGCCGGGATCGACAGCGCCGACGCCGGAGACGTCTGGGTAGCTGGGAGGAGGCTGAACGGGCTGGGGGAGAATCAGCTCGCGGCCTGGCGTGGGCGGGAGGTCGGCATCGTATTCCAGTTCTTCCAGCTCATGCCGACGCTGAACGTCGTCGAGAACGTCATGCTGCCGATGGACCTCGCCGGGCTCGGACACGGACGTCACGAGCGAGCGATGGCGCTTCTGGATCGGGTCGGCATCGCGCACCTGGCGCTGAACCTGCCGTCGGAGCTCTCCGGCGGCGAGCAGCAGCGCGCCGCGATCGCCCGCGCGCTGGCCAACGCGCCGAGCATCCTCCTGGCCGACGAGCCGACCGGCAACCTCGACTCGGCGACCGGCGAGCGAATCGTCGACCTGCTGGCGGATGTCTGGCAGTCCGGCACGACGATCGTCATGGTGACCCACGACGCGGACGTAGCGGCGCGCGCGACCCGCATGATCAATATGCTCGACGGGCGTATCGTCCGCGACACCGCTGCGCTTGCGACCGCGCCGGCGGCGGGGAGGGCGAGCTAACGTGCGAGCGCTGTTCGCCAAGGTCCGACGCGACCTACGGCGCCGCCCGCTCCGCAACCTGCTGACCGTGCTCGGGGTCGTCTTCGGCGTCGCCGGCATCGTCGCGATCTCGGTGACCACGCGCTCGATGGTCGACGCCCAGCGGCTGACCTATGCTGGCAGCCATCAGGCGGACCTGGCCACGTTTACCTCCGACATCAGCCCCACGACACGGCACCTGATCGAGCGCCAGCCGAATGTCCTCGTCGCCGACACTCGTGCTGTGACGTTTACGCGTTTCGATGCTGGCTCCGGCTGGGTGAACCTTCGCCTCGTCGGCATCGATGCGTTCGACGCGATGCAACTCGACGTCGTGACGCTCGTCCGTGGCCGCTGGCCGGAGAAGGGCGAGGTCGTGTTCGACGAGAGCGCCAGCGAGCTAACCGCGCTGGCGATCGGAAACGTCGTCGCCGTCCGCAACGCTCCAAACGAGCGGATCACCTATCTCACCGTCGTCGGCTTCACACGCTCACCAGCGCAGCTCGGCGCTGGGCTGCTGAACCGCGCCACCGCCTACACGCCCGCTTCGACCGTCCGCGGTATCACGGGACGGACCGGCGACAACTTCCTGCTCGTCCGCGTCGATGATCCGCAGCGCGCATCCCAAACAGCGGAGGACCTGTCGCGGCTCCTCTCGAAGCGCGGCGCGCAGGCGTTCGGCTTCAACGTCCGCGACCCGAACGAGTTCGTCGGCTCGCGCGAGCTCGGCACGCTGCTGCTGTTGTTGCAGGTCTTCTCCTGGCTCGGCGCGGCGCTGGCCGCCGTGCTGGTCGCGAACACCGTCGCCGCGGTGATGGGCGAGGAGACGGGGCAGATCGGCATCCTCAAGAGCCTGGGAGCCAGACGCTGGCAGATCGTCGCGACTTATCTGGCCTACGCCACCGGCATCGGCATTGCCGGCACCGCTGCCGGCTGGGCCGCCGGCACGGTCATTGGTGGCCAGATCACCGCCTACCTGACCGACCTGACCGGTCTGCAGCGGCCGCCGTTCGGCGTCTCGGCCCGCGATATCCTGCTCGCCGTGCTGGTCGGGACGCTGGTCACGATCGGAGCCACCTTGGTGCCCGTCCTGCTGCACAGCAGGACGCGGCCGGCCCTGCTTCTGCGCAGCCCCGGCGTCCGCAGCGAGGCGGGCCACCCGACAATCGTGCGGTTCACCGCGCCCCTGGCCCGCGCCAGCAGCGCGCTCGCCATCGGCGCCCGCAACTCGCTGCGGAGGCCCGGGCGTGCCGCCGCCACCGTCGGCGTCGTCGCGGTCGCGGTCGCCGCGTTCGTCGGCACGCAGGCACTGAGCCGGTCGGTATCGACGACTGTGGACGAGCTCTATGCACTCTACGGAGCGGACGGATGGGTCAGCTTTCAGCGGCCGGTGGAGGTCGGCTACGCCCGCGAGCTCCAGCAGATCCCATGGGTCATCCAGGCCGAGCCATGGACGAGCGCAACCGGCGCGTTCGGGCCGACCCGGACCGACATCTGGGGCATGCCCGCCGAACACCCGCTTTACTCCTACCGCCTTGTCGATGGGACGTGGGTCCGCCCGGCTAACCCGCCCGCGGTCGTGCTGTCGAGCAACCTTGCCGCGGAGATCGACGCGCGCGTCGGTGAGACGCGCCAGATCGACATCGGGAAACGGCGCGAAACGGTCCAGGTCGTCGGCATCGTCGACGACGCCAGCACCTATCTCGGCAGCTCGACGACCGGCAAGGTGTTCATGCGGACCGCCGACCTGAACCGGCTGGTCGGACTCGGCAACCGAGCCGACATGTTCGCCTTTACGCTCACCGCGAAGGAGCCGTCAGAGGTCGACAAGGCGATGGCTGACATCGAGGAGCGGACGCGGGACTACGGTCCGGTAACGTATGCAGCCTACTCCGACCAGCGCAGCTCCCGCCAGGCAATCGGCGTGCTGACGCTGATGCTGAATGCAATGGTCGTCGTTGTCGCGGTCGTCGGCGCGGCCGGTATCGCCAACTCGCTGTTGATCAGCATCGCCGAACGACGACGCGAGTTCGGCATTCTGCGCGCCGTCGGCGCTGGCGCGCGGCAGGTCGTCGCCATCCTGGTCAGCGAGGGGGTCATGCTGGCCATCTTCGGCCTGCTACTCGGCGTCGCGGCCGGCTACCCACTGGCGCTGATCCTAGTCGCGATAACCAGCCGCGAGCTGTTCGCGCTGTCATTCCACCTGTCGATCCAGACGATCGTCGTGACGTTCCTCGTCGCGATCCTCGCCGTCGCGGCCATCTCGGCGGTACCAGGTGTCGTCGCATCGCGCATCCGACCGATTCAGGTGCTGCGCTATGAGTAGGTGGCTAATCGTGCTCGCCGCCGTCCTTGTCCTAGCCGCCGCCGGGGTTTGGTGGTGGTCGCAGCGGGGGTCGGATGTCTTGACTGCCGCGGTCACTCGCGGCTCGATCGACGTGACCATTCAGACCGTCGGCACGATTCAGGCGACCGGCGCCGCAGTCGTCAGGCCGGGTGCCAGCGGCACGATCGACACGCTCGGAGTCGAGGCGGGTGGGGGGGTAGGCGAGGGTGGCCACCGCGGGGTCCCCCGCCCCGCGCAGTTTGATGGGGGGGTAGATTCAGTGGAGAGCGGCTTGGGACAAAGC
>DAOKZM010000391.1:0-3543 GCA_035325665.1 Thermomicrobiales bacterium
GCGGAACGAGCGCAGCACCTCGACGATCTCCTCCGGCGCCGCCTTCTTGCCCAGCTTGAGGCTGGCCGTCTCCAGGTGGCCGTGACGGACGGGGACGCGGTTGCACTGCGCGCTCATCCGCAGTCCGGCGTACTGGAACTCGTCGCCGTCGAAGCCGCCGAGGAGCTTGAGGCTCTCCGACTCGATCTTCTCCTCCTCGCCGCCGATGTAGGGCACGACGTTGTCGATCAGGTCGAGCGACGGCACCCCTGGATAGCCCGCGCCCGAGCTGGCCTGCAGGGTCGTGACCATCGCCTGCTCGATGCCGAATGCGTCCCAGATCGGCTTGAGCGCCAGGACGAGGTGGATGGTCGAGCAGTTCGGGTTCGTCACGATGCAGCCGCGGTCCCAGCCGCGCCGCTGGCGCTGGACGTCGATCGCCCTGGCGTGGTCCGCGTTCACCTCAGGGATGATCAGCGGCACGTCCGGGTCCATGCGGTTGTCGCGCGCGTTCGAGAAGACCGCCTTGCCCTCGGCGGCCAGGCGGGTCTCCACCTCACGGGCGATCCCCCCAGGCAGCGAGGCGAAGACGATCGGGCTGTTGATCGGCTCCTCGTGATGCTTGACGACCATGTCCGCCGCCCCGTCCGGCGGCGCGGCCGAGATGCGCCAGTCGGCGATGTCCGCGTAACGCTTGCCGGCGCTGCGCTCGCTGCCGAACAGCTCGGCGAGCCGGAACTGCGGATGGTTTGCCAGCAACTCGACGTACCGCTGCCCGACGCTGCCCGTCGCCCCGAGTACCGCGACGTCGATCCTGTCAGCCATCGGTCCAACCCCCTCCATGTCGTGCTCCATCGCGGAGCGTCATCCGATTCCGAACAACAAAAAACAGGAGCCGTCGCTCCTGCCGCCCAGACGTCGTCGCGCTGTTGGAACCCGTCAGCCGGTTCCCCCGCGCAACGCCGTTGCGGCGCGCGCGGTAATAGTCTCCTCGGTGATGATCCAGTACGACCAGGCCACGTCTGCCGCTCCCGTTGTCACCTGCGGCGCCGGTTCGGTAGGCTGCATCCGCCAACCAGCGTGGGTGGACGATAACAGTCGCACGGTCGCGCGTCAAGCTCGCGTCCGGCGCGAGCGCGAGGGAGGGTGCGTCGTGTCGCAGACGGTCGGAGTCGCAGTCCTGGGCTTGGGAACGATCGGGAGCGCGGTCGCCGACGCGATCGCCAACGACGCGGCCGCGCTGGCCGCCGCCAGCGGCATCGAGCTGCGCCTGGCCGGCGCGTTCGACCGCGGGCCGCACAAGGCCGAGCGCGCGCGGATCGACCCGGCGCTGATCACGACCGACGCCAACGGGCTGGTGGACGACCCGAGCGTCCAGGTCGTCGTCGAGGTGCTCGGGCGCGAGCAGCCGGCCGCCGACCTGATGGTCCGCGCGCTGGCCGCCGGCAAGCACGTCGTCACGGCGAACAAGGAGGCGGTCTCGAAGCATCTCCCGGCCATCCTCTCGGCCGCGCGCGACGGAGACGCCGCGTTCCTCTGCGAGGCCTGCGTCGGCGGCGGCATCCCGCTTTTTGCCGCGCTCCGCCAGGTGATGGCCAGCAACACCATCGAGCGCGTCCGCGGCATCGTCAACGGCACGACGAACTTCATCCTGTCGCAGATGGATGCCGAGGGCGCCAGCTACGCCGACATGCTGGCCGAGGCCCAGCGCCTTGGCTACGCCGAGCCGGACCCGACCGCCGACGTCGAGGGGTTCGACGCGGCTTACAAGCTGGCGATCCTCGCCTCGCTGATGCTCGGTCGCCACGTCCGGCCGGAGGCGATCGACCGGACCGGCATCAGCGGTGTGACCGCCGAGCAGGTCGTCGAGGCGAAGGAGCGCGGCGGCACGATCCGCCTGATCGCCAGCGCCGAGCGCCGCGGCGACAGCGCCCACCTACAGGTCGCTCCCGTCTTCGTCCCTGGCGACGACCTCTTCTCGCGCGTCGTCCGCAACTTCAACGCGATCGAGATCGTCGGCAACCGCGTCGGTCCCGTCCTCCTCCACGGCCAGGGCGCCGGCCCCTCGCCAACCTCCAGCGCCATCCTCTCCGACATCGTCGAGGCGGTGCGATCGGGGAGCGCGGTCACGCCGAGGTTGGGGTAGAGGCTGGCCCTCACCCCCCGCCCCTCTCCCAGAATTGGGAGAGGGGCGGGGAGCAACGGCAGCCGAGACTTCAGATCCAGGACACCCCTCTCCCCGTGGACGGGAGCCCTCTGGGCAGCGGCAGGGGGTGAGGTCTCCTACACCACCACCGTCGTCTTAGCCACCGCCTTATCGAGGGCGTAGTCAAGGTCGTCGATGATGTCCTCGACGTCCTCGATGCCGATCGAGAGGCGCAGGAGGTCCGGCGAGACGCCGGCCGAGGCCTGCTGCTCCTCGTTGAGCTGCTCGTGGGTCGTCGTCGCCGGGTGGATGATCAGCGACTTGGCGTCTCCGACGTTCGCCAGCAGCGAGAAGAGCTTGACGCTGTTGATCAGCTCACGGCCGGCCTCGCGGCCACCCTTGACGCCGAAGACGACCATCGCGCCGTAGCCGTTCTCGAACTGCTCGGTCGCGACCTTGTAGTCCGGGTGGCTCTTCAGGCCCGGATACGTCACCCAGCTAACGCGCGAGTCGGCGTCGAGCCACTCAGCGACCTTCTGGGTGTTCTCGCAGTGGCGGTCCATCCGCAGCGAGAGCGTCTCCAGGCCCTGGAGGAACAGAAACGAGTTGAGCGGCGCGAGGGCCGGGCCGAGGTCGCGGTACGGCTCGACCCGAGCGCGGAGGATCCAGGCCAGGTTGCCGAACTTCTCGACGTACTCCTCCATCTTGGGGAACTTGCCGTTCGCCCAGTCGAACGTGCCGGCGTCGATGATGACGCCGCCGATCGACGTTCCGTGGCCGCCGATCCACTTGGTCGCCGAGTGGACGACGATGTCGGCGCCGTGCTCGATCGGCCGGCAGAGGTACGGGGTGGCGAACGTGTTGTCCACGATCAGCGGCAGCCCGGCCTCGTGGGCAATCGCCGCGACGTCGCGGATGCGGACGACGTCGAGCTTCGGGTTGCCGATCGTCTCGATGTAGACGGCGCGGGTGCGGTCGCTGATGGCCTGGCGGAAGTTGTCCAGGTTGGACGGGTCCACAAACCGCGTCGTGATGCCGTGCTTCGGCAGCGTGACGGCGAAGAGGTTGTAGGTGCCGCCGTAGAGGCTCGCCGCCGAGACGATCTCGTCGCCCGCTTCCATAAAGGTGAACAGGGCGATCGACTCGGCCGCCTGGCCGGAGCCGGTTGCCAGCCCCGCGACGCCGCCCTCGAGCGAGGCCATGCGCTGCTCGAAGACGTCGTGCGTGGGGTTCATGATGCGGGTGTAGATGTTGCCGAATTCCTCGGCGGCGAAGAGTCGCGCGGCGTGGTCGGCATCCTTGAAGACGAACGACGACGTCTGATAGATTGGCACCGCCCGCGCGGTCGTCGTCGGATCGACCTGCTGGCCGGCGTGCACCTGGCGTGTGTTGAACCCCCACGCCTTCTTGTCGTGTGT
>DAOKZM010000392.1:0-3533 GCA_035325665.1 Thermomicrobiales bacterium
GAGCCAATCAGCCGCTACGCGATCGACCTCGTTGCCGAGAAGGGCGACGACACGCCGATCGAGTGGATCGGCCGCGACCGGCGCTACGCCGAGAAGCTGGCAACCCCCGACACGACCATCGCCGACCTGATCGGCGAGGTGGACCCGATCAAGGTCGCCGAGGGACGCTATCTCTCGGACGAGCTGACGATCCACTACGGGATGATCCCGCGGACAAATCGCGGCATCTTCGCCATGAACGAGCTGCCCGACCTCGCCGAGCGCATCCAGGTCGGCCTACTCAACATCATGGAGGAGCGCGACGTCCAGATCCGCGGCTACCGCGTCCGGCTTCCGCTGGATGTCTACGTCGTTGCCAGCGCCAATCCGGAGGACTACACCAACCGCGGCCGGATCATCACCCCGCTGAAGGACCGCTACGGCTCGCAGATCCGGACGCACTACCCGGAGACGATCGAGCTCGAGATGGAGATCATGGGTCAGGAGGCGCTGCCGGCCG
Source organism: Thermomicrobiales bacterium (assembly GCA_035325665.1). Taxonomy (GTDB): domain Bacteria; phylum Chloroflexota; class Chloroflexia; order Thermomicrobiales; family CFX8; genus JAMLIA01. The sequence goes on from DAOKZM010000392.1 coordinate 500, forward strand.
CCAGCGACGGGATCGAGCTGGTCGTCCCGCAGTACATGCGCGAGATCATCGCTGAGATCACCCACCTGGCGCGCCGCAGCCACGACATCAGCCAGCGCTCCGGCGTCTCGGTCCGCATGTCGATCGCCAACTACGAGAACGTCGTCGCCAACGCACTGAAGCGCGCGATCCGGCTCAATGAGAAGCAGGCCGTCCCCCGCGTCTCCGACCTGCGGGCGGTGATCGCCTCGACGACCGGCAAGATCGAGCTGGAGACGATGGGCGAGGTGCGCGAGGACCGCATCGTCGAGAAGCTCATCCAGGGCGCGATCATCGCGACGTTCAACCGCTATTACTCCGTCCGCGAGTTCGACGACCTGATCCTCGGCTTCGACAACGGCCTGACGGTGGAGGCGGCCGACGACCTGCCGGCGATGACCTACGTGCACCAGGTCTCGCACATCGACGGCGTCCGCGAGGCGCTGGCCAAGCTCGACCTGCCCGGCAGCCCGGCCGGCGTCGCCTCGGGCGTCGAGTTCATCCTCGAAGGGCTGCACCTCAACCGGCGGCTCAACAAGGACCGCTCGGACGGCGCCGGAGCGCGCTACAAATCGTAAGGCAATCCGGCGAAGCGACGCCGGCCGTTGCGTGGCGGATGAGACGAGTCTATCCTTGCCGGGCAAGCGCCGTTCCGATCGATTCGCATATGACAGTCTCTTCCGTCACGCCGGTTCACCCGCCGGCCATCTCGGCGCCCGACACGGTCGGCACGACATCATCAGCGACACAGGAGGACGAGCGATGAGCTTCGACTACTCCTACTACCCCCGCAACCGCTACTCCCGATGGGACGGCACCCAGCGGATCGACGGGTTCGACGCCGACGACATCATGGAGGCGATCTCCGACGACATGTTCGCCGACGGCGACCTCCAGCGCGCTCTCCAGCGCCTCTTCCGCTGGGGCATGGACAAGCAGGACGGCTCGCGGATGCCGGGCATTCGGCAGATGATGGAGCGGCTCAAGGCGATGCGCCAGCGCGAGCTGAGCCGCTACGACATCGGCTCGGTGCTGGAGGACCTCAAGCAGCGGCTGGACGAGATCCAGCAGCTGGAGCGCGAGGGGATCGAGCAGCGGGTCGAGCAGGGTCGCCAGAGGCTGAGCCCGCCCGAGGGCGGCCCGGAGCAGCAGGCCAGCGACGACAGCGACCAGCAGCAGGGCCAGCAGGGAGACGCCGCTGGCGACGATGGCTACGACGAGCAGCTCCAGCAGATGCTCGAGAACATGGCCCAGAAGAAGCTCGACGCACTCGACAAGCTACCGGACGACCCCGCCGGCCAGATCAAGGCGCTGACCGAGTACGAGTTCATGGACCCACGCGCCCGCGAGAAATTCCAGGAGCTGCTGGAGCAGCTCCAGCAGCAGGTGCTCCAGCAGACGTTCCAGGGCATGCAGCAGTCGCTGCAGAACATGACACCCGAGGCGATGCAGGACATGCAGCAGATGCTCTCCGAGCTGAACGACATGCTCGAGGAGCGCGCCAAGGGCGGCCAGCCCGACTTCGAGCGCTTCATGCACCGCTGGGGCCACTACTTCGGCAACGATATCAACTCGCTCGACGAGCTGATGGACCGCATGGCGCAGCAGATGGCGGCCATGCAGTCGCTGATGAACTCGATGACCCAGGAGCAGCGCGCCGAGTTGTGGAACGCGATGCAGGCGGTCATGAACGACCCCGGCATCGCCGAGCAGATGGACCGGCTCTCGGAGAACCTGTCGGAGCTGATGGGGCCGAACCCGTACGCCGACCAGTACTCGTTCCGCGGCGACGAGGATCTCTCGCTCGACCAGGCGCTCGGACTGATGGACCGGCTGCACGACATGGACGAGGTCGCCGAGCAGCTGCGCGGCGTCCGCGACTGGCGCGACCTGGAGAACGTGGACGACCAGAAGATCCGCGAGCTACTCGGCGACGAGTTCCAGCACGACCTCGACCAGCTCCGCCAGCTGACGAAGCTGTTGGAGGACGCTGGCTACATCCGCAAGACCCGCCGCGGCTGGGAGATGACCCCACAGGGGGTGCGGAAGATTGGGCAGAAGGCGCTCAACGACATCTTCCAGCACCTGAAGCGCGACCGCTTCGGCCAGCATCAGCTCGACCACAGCGGGGCGGGCGGAGAGCGGACCGACACGACCAAGCACTATGAGTTCGGCGACCCGTTCCTGCTCGACTTGCCGAAGACGGTGATGAATGCCGTCTGGCGGGAGGGGGTCGGCGCGCCGGTCAGCCTCGATGCGACCGACTTCGAGGTCTACCGCACCGAGCAACTGACCCAATCATCGACCGTGCTGATGGTCGATATGAGCCGGTCGATGCTCTACAACGGATGCTTCGCCGCGGCGAAGAAGGTCGCGCTAGCACTGGACAGCCTCATCCGCGGCCAGTTCCCGCGCGACAACCTCTACATCCTCGGCTTCTCCTACGTCGCCACCCGGCTCGAACCTGCCTCGCTGCCCAGCATCTCGTGGGACGAGTACAACTACGGCACGAACATGCAGCACGGGTTCATGCTCGCCCGCCAATTACTGGCGCGCCACAAGGGGGGCAACAAGCAGGTCATCGTCATCACCGACGGCGAGCCGACCGCGCACTTCGAGGATGGTCAGGTGCGCTTCTCCTACCCGCCGACCTATCAGACGCTCCAGGAGACGCTCAAGGAGGTCATGCGCTGCACCCGCGAGAACGTGACGATCAACACGTTCATGCTGGAGCGCAGCCCGTACATGGCCGGCTTCGTCTCGGAGATGGCGAAGATCAACAAGGGCCGTGCCTTCTTCGCCACGCCGGACCGGCTCGGCGAGTACATCCTGGTGGACTACGTCGCCAACAAGCGCACCACCCAGCGCGCCTGAAGACGGCAGCGGGCGGCCTTGCTCCTGGGCCACCCGCTGGGAGGTGGGGGTGTCCCGGCTCACGCCGGTTGGTGGGGAGTGTCTTGCGCGCCCGGTCGGAATCGCTCACTCTGCCGGCCGGACGATTAGATCATTCCACGTC
>DAOKZM010000393.1:0-3508 GCA_035325665.1 Thermomicrobiales bacterium
GGGCGTGCAATACTCCCCGCCAGACTACGATCGTACGGACGTCCGCGTCCGAAAGACTGACGGAGCGCGTTATCCCATGACCAGGACGACCCTGGCCGGCCGGATCGCGACGATACTGCTGCTCGTCGTGGTGGCCGCCGGCCTGCTGCCCTCGCCGTTACGTGCCGCCGACACCCAGGACGGCAACCCGTTCATCTACGGCATCGCCGCCCACGCCTGGTGGCTCGACCCGGAGGTGTACGGCGACCAGCTCTTCCCGGCGCTGGACGACCTGAACGTGACGACGGTGCGGCTGTCGATCGACTGGCGGCGGTTCGAGCCGGTCCAGGGGCAGTTCGACTGGCGGCTGTACGACGCTGTCTTCGGCGAGTTGGCGAAGCGCGACATCGTCATCGTCGCCGACTTCAACACGATCCCCGGCTGGGCGTCGGTGGACAAGGCCGGCTGCGACAACCCCGGCACCGAGATCTACCTCTGCGGGCTGCGCGAGGACATGGCGCCGGCCTTCCGCAACGCCATCCGCGCGGCGGTCTCGCGCTACGCCTGGGTCGAGCACTGGGAGTTCTGGAACGAGCCGGAGATGTGGCAGCTGCTCGGGCAGGACGCGGCGGTCTACCTGCGCAACCTGCGCGTGTTCTACGACGAGGCCCACGCGATCAACCCGGAGATCGTCGTCGCGGCCCAGACGCTCGTCGGCGCCGACTACATGGACTGGACCTACAACCTGAGCGCGGCGTGGTACGGCGCGGGCAACGAGCCGTGGGACGCTATCTCGATCCACCCGTACAACTGGGGCTTCGTCGATGGACCGAACGTCCAGCCGGAGGAGATCAGCTACTGGCGTATCTCGCAGCTGCGCGACCTGATGGTCTCGCGCGGGGACACAGACAAGCCGATCTGGATCACCGAGTATGGCTGGGTGACCGACGTCGAGAACCAGGCGCGCAACCTCCGCGTGGCGATCGACTGGATGAAGCGCCAGCCGTACATCGAGTTCGCCCACCTGCACATGCTCCACGACTGGAACGAGGTGCCGGTCGATCAGTTCGGGCTGATGGGGATCGTGCCGGACGAGCACGGCGGGCGCTGGCTGGGGCCGGACACGAAGTTCGCGCCGAAGCCGGTCTTCTACGACGCGTTCAAGAACCTGCCGCGCGACGGCCGGCCGGGCGAGCCGTGGGACGCGACGGCGCGCCTCTTCCCTGAGACGGGCCAGGCGGTCGATGGCCGCTTCCTGCGCGCCTGGGAGCAGCGCGGCGGGCTGCGCATCCTCGGCCTGCCGCTCAGCCGCCCGTACCCGCGCCAGCAGCCGGACGGGCGCTGGCTGCTGGTCCAGGACTTCGAGCGCGCCCGGCTGGAGTTCCACCCCGAATACCTCGGCGGCTGGGGCGAGGTGCTGGGGACGCTGGCGGGCAGCGAGATGGTGAAGGACCGGCTGGATGAGGGGCCGTTCCACCCGCTCGGCGGCTGTGCTGCCAGCGCGGAGCGGGCCTGCTTTGATGTGACCGGCCACTCGCTGTCGTACGGCTTCAAGTCGTTCTGGGAGGCGCATGGCGGGCTGGCGACGTTCGGCTACCCGATCTCGGAGGAGTTCTCCGAGCGCAACGCCGACACCGGCGAGGTCTACACCGTCCAGTACTTCGAGCGCGCCCGCTTCGAGTACCACCCCGAATACGCCGGGACCGAATACGAGGTCCTGCTCGGCCGCCTGATCGCCAACGAGCTGGCGACGGAGGGCTGGCTCTTCCCGGGCGAGGACAGCCGGCTGCCGACGGCGCGGATGTATCGGTGACGGAGGGATGAGGGATGAGGGGCGGACGCTCGAACGTTCCGTAGAGGAGGGCGCTGTGCGAACACGTTCGATGGATGGCAGGTTGGAGCGCCCTCCCGCGTCGGGGTGGCGGCCACCGTGGGCGTGTGACGATTCGTCGGGGTCTGCCGCTACGCCGGGCGAACACAAGGTTCGCCCCTACAAGTAGACTCACGTCCCCCATCCCTCACTCTAACACCTCGCGCCCGAGCAGCCCGCCCTCGACCTGCCAGGCCGGCGGGTTTTCGGGGTGGTACTCGAAGCGCTGGCGCTCGAAGTATTGGACGGTGTAGCCGGTGTCCGGGTCGTCGTACTCCTCGCTGATCGGGTAGCCGAAGATCGCCAGTCCACCATTAGCCTCCCAGAAGCTGCGGAAGCCGAAGCAGAGCCGATGGCCGGTTGCGGGGAAGAAGGTGCAGTTGGCGTCGTCGTGCGCGTCGATCGGCTGGAACGGCGGCGTGTCGAGCAGCCCGCGCCGCTGGGCCAGCTCGACCCCGAGCAGGCCGAGCATCACGTCGAAGCGCTCCGGCCAGGCGCCAGGATGCCACTCGAAGCGGGCGCGCTCGAAATACTGTGTCACGAACCCGGTCGCGGAATCGACGTACTCGTCGGTGATCGGGAAGCCGAAGACCGGCAGCCCGCCGAACCGCTCCCAGTAGGACCGGAAGGCGTCGCCCACGGAGTGCCCCGTCTCCGGGAAGTAGCGCCTAGGCGCCAGGCTCTCGCGCAGCGCCGCTACGCGCCCGGTCGCCGAGGCGAACGCGCCCGCGTCGAGACGGCCGTCGTCCAGCGCGCCGGCCAGCGCCGCGGCCACCCGCTGCCCCTGCCCGACGTCGCGGGCCGAGCAAAGGATGAGGTCCATCCCCGCCCCGGCGGCGAGGATCGCGCGCTCCTCGTCGCTGCCGTAGGCGGCGAGCGCCCCGGCCTCCAGCGCGTCGGTGATCGTCACGCCCGCGAAGCCCAGCCGGCCGCGCAGCTCATCGCCGACGACCGCCGTCGACAGCCCCGCCGGCCAGTTGGCGTCGATCGCCGGGTAGACCGCCCAGGAGAGCATCACCAGCCGGATCCCGGCGGCGATGGCGTCGTGGTACGGCGCCTCGTCCACCGCCCGCAGCTGCCCGAGCGACACCGGGAGCGTGACCGGGGCCGCGTCGGTGTTCTGGTTGGCATCGGCCCTGCCCAGGCCGGGGAAGTGCTTGGCCGTCGCCGCGACCCCGGCCTGCTGCTGGGCGGAAATGAAGGCGCTGCCGCAGGCGGCGACCACCGCGGGGTCGCTGCTGAACGAGCGCTCGTACTGGTCGGTGAAGTCCCCGGCGGCGTGGTAGACGTCGAGAACCGGCGCGAGGTTAACGTTCATCCCGACACCGGCCAGGTTCTGGCCGGCTGCCGCACCGGCCGCGCTCGCAGCCCCGGCCGGGTCGGCCGCCTGCCCGATCTGCTTGGCCGACTGCTCCGGCGCGCCCGGCAGTCGCCGGACCAGCCCGCCCTCCTGGTCGGTCATCAGCAGCAGCGGCGCGGGCATCGGGCTCTGCTGCTGCGCCGCGCGGAGCTGCGCGACGACCGTGGCGATCTGATCGTCGCTGGCGACGTTCTCGCCGAAGAAGATCACCCCGCCGACCGCCCCGGCGCGCACCTCCGCTAGCAGCGCGTCAGGAACTTCCAGCCCCGGGTACGAGTAGATCACCCGCTGCCCGGCCA
>DAOKZM010000394.1:0-2746 GCA_035325665.1 Thermomicrobiales bacterium
TCGCCAGCCACAGCGCGATGACGATGACGAAGATGATGATCGAGACGGCCATCGATACCCCATTTCGTTTGCCGGTTCGCGGTTCGTGGACGCCCACGCCGGGCGTCGTAACGGCGTTGGCCATCGCTCGCCTGCCTCTCCAGCGGAGCCTCGGTCGAATCGCTTGGCCGGACCGTAGAACCGGTGACGCGCCTGGCGCATCAACATCTGGGGCATCGACATAACAGAATCGTGTCGGAATCACGACAACGAAACAGTGCCGGCGAACGCTCGCCGGCCCTGTTAGCGTTTCAACGATTCCGTCTCGTCTAGGACGGCTTCTCCGGCCAGCGTCCGTACCAGTCGAACGGCTGCGGGTTGAGGTTGACGACGACGTTCTTCGTCTCGGTGTAGAGCTCCATCGCGTGGCGCGACAGCTCGCGGCCGAGGCCGGACTGCTTGTAGCCGCCGAACGGCGCCTCGGGCGGGTTGACGGTCGGGTAGTTGATCGACACGTTGCCGGCCTGGATCGCGGCGGCCATGCGATGCGCCCGCTTGACGTCGTTCGTCCAGATCGTCGCCGCCAGCCCGTAGATCGTGTTGTTGGCCAGCGCGACGACCTCGTCGTCATCCTTGAACGGGATGACCGACAGGACCGGGCCGAAGACCTCCTCCTGGGCGATCGTCATGTCGTTGCGGACCTGGTCGAAGACGGTCGGTTGGACGAAGTTGCCCTTCGCCAGCTCCTCGGCATCCACGCGCCCGCCGCCGTGGGCGACGTTCGCGCCCTCGCCCTTGGCCTTGTCGATGAAGGACAGGATGCGGTCGCACTGCGCCCGCGAGACGACCGGCCCCATCTGGGTGTCCCAGTCGAGCGGGTCGCCGACGCGGATCTCGGCGGTCCGGGCGAGGAAGTCGGACAGGAACTTGTCGTGGATCGACTCGTGGAGGAAGAGCCGGGTGCGGGCGGTGCAGCGCTGGCCGGCGTTGGTGAAGATGGCGAAGAGCGAGCCGCGGACCGCCTCGTCGATATCGGCGTCAGCGAAGACGATGTTCGGACTCTTGCCGCCCAGCTCGAGCGAGACCTTCTTGATCGTGCTGGCCGACTGGCGGATGATGCCGCGCCCCGTCTCGGTCTCGCCGGTGAATGCGACCTTGTCCACGTCCGGGTGCTCGCAGAGCGCCGCGCCGATCTCGGAGCCGGGGCCGCTGAGCACGTTCAGCACGCCGTCGGGGATGCCGGCCTCGGTCGCGATCTGGCCGAGCAGGAGCGCGGTGATCGGCGTATTGCTGGCCGGCTTTAGGACGATCGTGTTGCCGGTCGCCAGGCCCGGGCCAATCTTCCAGGCCGCCATCAGCATCGGGAAGTTCCAGGGAATGATCTGGGCGCAGACGCCGACTGGCTCGCGGACGGTGTAGTCCAGCAGCGGGCCGTTCATCGGGATCGTCTCGCCCCAGGTCTGGCCGGTCAGGCTGGCGTAGTAGTCGATGCAGGTCGCCGAGTTGAGCACGTCGGCCCGCGCCTCGACGATGATCTTGCCCGAGTTGAGCGTCTCCAGCCGTGAGAGCTCGTCCACCCGTTCGCGGATGATGTCCGCCATCCTGCGCATGCGCTTGGTGCGCTCCAGCGGCGTCATCTTCGACCAGCGGCCGTCGTCGAACGCCTTGCGGGCGGCGGCGACGGCGCGGTTGACGTCCTCCGTGCCGGCCTTCGCGACGCGACCGATCGCCTCGTTGTTGGCCGGCGAAACCGTGTCGAACGTCGCGCCCTCGGCTGCGTCCACCTGCTGCCCGTCGATCACGAGCTTGTACGAGTCGAGCATCGTCTGAGCCATCGTCTCCCTCTCCTCCCTCGTTGCCCCAGGCGACCTAGAAGACCTGCCGCCAGGGCTTCATCGTGTACGACTGGAACACGCCGGCCTCATGGAACGGGTCGTTGCGGATCAGCTCCTCGGCTGCCTGTTGGTCGTCCGCCTCGTAGATGATGAGCGCGCCGGAGTCGTCCTCGAACGGGCCGGACGCCCACAGCTTGCCCTGCTCCTTCAGCGCCGTCAGGTACTCCCGATGCGTCGGGCGCACCCGGGCGATGGTCTCGGCATCGTTGGCGTAGACGATGGTCGTCGCGAACTTCACGGTCTCGGTTTCCTCTCAGCATCCCATCCCGGCCGGTCGTCTGCCGACCAGTATAGTCCGTTCTGGCGGGGAACTTGCTGCAGCGCGAGCAGGTATACTTGACGTTTCCGGCGCGGAGCCAGGGGCATGGTGCGAGTGAGGCGTCGAAGCACGCTCTGGTCGCCCGCACGGTTCGGACACGTCGCCGACGCACATTGGTGAGGGTATATGCAGGAACGAACACTGGTGACCTCCGACGGCCTGGAGCAACTGAAGGCCGAGTATGACGAGCTGGTCAACGTCAAGCGCCCGGAGCTGATCCGCGCGATCGCCGCTGCCCGTGAGGAGGGCGACCTGCGCGAGAACGGCGGTTACCACGCCGCCCGGCATGACCAGACGCTGGTCGAGGGCCGCATCAGGCAGCTCGAGCAGATGCTCAAGCGCGTCGAGATCATCGACGAGGACGCCGCCAGCAACGCCAGCACGGTTCGGCTCGGCTCGACCGTCACGATCGACATCGACGGTGACGAGGAGACCTATACGATCGTCGGCGCGGTCGAGGCCAACCCGGCCGAGGGGCGCATCTCCAACGAGTCGCCATTCGGCAAGGCGCTCATCGGCCACCGCGTGGGCGATGCCGTCAGCGTGGATACGC
>DAOKZM010000394.1:2756-3505 GCA_035325665.1 Thermomicrobiales bacterium
GGTGTTGGCAAGACGGTCCCCAGCCAGACGACGCACGCCATTCTCAAGGCGCGCATCACGTCCATTGGCTGACGACGATTCGCGTCTGTTGGGGCAGGTCGAACAGGTCGCGCGTGAACGCGCGGCCGCGAACGACGCCGCCCACGACGCCGCGCATCTCGCTCGCGTCGTGGCCAACGCACGGCGGCTGGTAGCCGCCGAAATGGAGGCGGGCCGGCCGGTAGACCCGGTCGTCGTCGAAGTCGCCGCCTGGCTGCACGACATCGTCGCGCTGCCGAAGGGACAGGGCGCTTCCGGCGAGGCCGCCCGCCGCTCGGCGGACGAGGCGCGTGTGATACTCCGGGACCGCAGGGCCGACGACGCATTCATCTCCGCGGTTGCCCACGCCGTTGAAGCGCACTCGTTCTCGGGCGAGATTCCACCTGAGACTGTCGATGCGCGGATTGTCCAGGACGCCGACCGGCTCGACGCGCTCGGCGCGATCGGGATCGCCCGCCTCTGGGTGACCGGCGCGACCCTCGGCGGGCAGCTCTATCACCCTGATGACCCGCTCGGCGTCTCCCGCGAGCTGGGCGACCGCGGCTGGGGGCTCGATCACATCGAGCGCAAGCTGCTACGACTCCCGGCGTTGATGCAAACAGAGGCGGGGCGGGTCGAGGCTGAGCGGCGCGCCGAGTTCGTCCGGCGATACCGCGACGAGCTGTTGCGCGAGATCGGCGCTGAGATCCCGTCGCCGCTGGAACGGCAGA
>DAOKZM010000395.1:0-1164 GCA_035325665.1 Thermomicrobiales bacterium
ACTACGGCATGCGGACGTACATTCCCGACCAGTGGCTCCGCGCTTGGTTTGTCGGCGGTCCGGCCTGGGTAGATTACTCCATCGATGGCCAGTTTCAGCATTCTAGTCCCGATGAGTTCGCTCACCAGTTGCGTAGCGTCTGGGACAATGTGGGGAGCGTCTGCGAGCCGGGAGCACAACTAGTTCTCCGATTCGGTGCGATTCATGATCGCAAGGTCATGCCGTTGGAACTTGCGATGAAGTCGCTTCAGGGTACGGCATGGGTAGTGAAGGACCATCGATTAGCCGGAACTGCTGATTGCGGACGACGTCAAGCGCTGCACTTCTCAAGCCGACCAAGGCAGGCGTTGGACGAGTACGATGTTTGGGCCGTTTGGCCCGGTGACAGCTCTTGATCGGCATCGGCTTCTGTGAATGTCTGAGCTCCACTACGACGACGTCCTAGCGTTCCTGGTCGCGGCGTTGGGGGTAGCATGAGTGTGGCCTGGCCTCGAGCGTTTGCCCGACTCCTCTGAGACGGATCGACCGGCGTCCGCATCATGACAATCCCCTTCGCTTGCGGGCCGCTCGAGCGTCACCGTATGTCGAGAATGCGGCGCTGGCTCCGTCCCAGGGACAGCAGCGGCCACGAGGGGCCGCGCGTCGGAGAAGGAGGATCAGCATGACGCTTCGGCGAATGGACAACGTCCTCATCGTTGTCGACGATCTCGAGGCAGCTACCGCGTTCTTTACCGAGCTTGGTATGGAGCTGGAGGGCAAGACGGCCGTCGGGGGGGATTGGGCTGGCCAGGTCATCGGGCTCGACGGTGTCCGTGCCGACATCGTCATGATGCGGACCCCGGACGGCCACGGGCGCGTCGAGCTGACGAAGTTCCACACGCCGCCAGCGATCGGCAGTGAGCCGCGAAATGCACCGGCAAACACACTGGGCATCCGTCGCATCATGTTCGCGGTCGAGGACATCGACGACGTCGTAGCCCGCCTGCGCACGCACGGCGCCGAGCTCGTCGGCGAGCTCGCGCAGTACGAGGACAGTTACCGGCTCTGTTTCGTCCGTGCCCCCGAGGGGTTCGTCATCGGACTGGCCGAGCAGCTCAACTGACGATTCGTCGCTGGTCGCGTTGGGCGGATCCATTGAAGTCCGCTAGCGAACGTCACGGTGGA
>DAOKZM010000395.1:1174-3009 GCA_035325665.1 Thermomicrobiales bacterium
AATGTCGAGAATCCGCCGGCAGCGTCGTCTCTGGTATGAACGCGGCCAGACTGGGCCGCACCGTGCCGAGGAGGACCGAAGGAGAACACGATGGCCAAGTACCTGCTGCTCAAGCACTATCGTGGCGCGCCGCCAGCGGTCAACGACGTGCCGATGGACCAGTGGACGCCGGAGGAGGGTTCGGCCCACATCCAGTACATGCGGGACTTCGCCGCCCGGCTCGAGGGAACCGGTGAGTTCGTCGATGGCCAGGCGCTCTCCCCGGAGGGGACGTTTGTCCGCTACGACGGCGAGGGACGGCCGCCGATCACCGACGGCCCGTTCGCGGAGACCAAGGACCTGATCGCTGGCTGGATGGTGATCGACGTCGAGAGCTACGAGCGGGCGCTCGAGCTGGCCGGCGAGCTGTCCGCGGCTCCGGGCGCCGGTGGCAAGCCGATCCACGAGTGGCTCGAACTGCGCCCGTTCCTGGTTGCGCCCCAGACCATCACGGAATAGCCACCGGTGGACGAGGCCCTGCTCCGGACTCTCACCCCGATCGTGATCGGCATTCTCGTCCGTCGCGGAGCCGGCTTCGCGGCGGCCGAGGATGCCGTGCAGGACGCCTTGGTCGAGGCCGTGCGCGCCTGGCCGGACGACTCACCACGCGACCCCAGAGCCTGGTTGGTCACCGTGGCCTGGCGGAAGTACCTCGACGCCGTCCGCGCCGATGCCTCCCGGCGTCGCCGCGAAGACGTCGTCGCCCGCGAGCCCATGCCCGACCTGGGCGAGGCTCGCGACGATACGCTCCAGCTGTACTTCCTGTGCGCGCACCCGTCGCTGACCCCCGCCTCGGCCGTCGCGCTCACGCTGCGTGCCGTCGGCGGCCTGACCACACGGCAGATCGCGCGGGCCTACCTCGTGCCGGAGGCGGCGATGGCCCAGCGGATCAGCCGCGCTAAGCACACCGTCTCGGGCGTCCGGTTCAACCAGCCCGGTGACGTCGCCACGGTGCTGCGCGTGCTCTACCTGGTCTTCAACGAGGGCTACTCCGGCGACGTCGACCTCGCCGCCGAGGCGATCCGGCTCACGCGCCAGCTGGCGGCCAGGATCGACCATGAGGAGGTCCTCGGCCTGCTCGCGCTCATGCTGCTCCACCACGCGCGCCGCCCGGCGCGGACCGGCCCCGACGGCCGGCTCGTGCCGCTCGCCGAGCAGGACCGCAGCCTGTGGGACACCCGTCTCATCGCCGAGGGCGTCCAGGTGATCCAGACAGCCCTCGCCCGCGACCGCCTGGGCGAGTTCCAGGCTCAAGCCGCCATCGCCGCGCTCCACGCTGACGCCCCGACAACCGACGAGACCGACTGGGCACAGATCGTCGAGTGGTACGACGAGCTGGTGCGCCTCACCGGCAGCCCGATCGCCCGCCTCAACCGGGCCGTCGCGGTCGGCGAGGCCGACGGCCCACGGGCTGGCCTGGCAGCCCTCGCGGAGCTCGACCCCGCGCTGCCGCGCTACGCCGCCGTCTCGGCGTACTTGCACGAGCGCGACGGCGATGCGGTGACCGCGGCGCGGCTCTACGCCGACGCCGCGCGAGCGGCGCCCAGCCTCCCCGAACGCGACCACCTCACGCGCCAGGCCGCACGGCTCAACGCGCAACTGCGCGGCTGACGCGCCCGCGGCCATTGGCCGAGTCCCTCGCCGCGCTGCCGGCGCCCATCAAGCCTCGGCCAGCAGCGACAACAGCGAGACGCGCAGCAGCAGGACCTCCTCCAGCATGTAGGCGCGCTCGCGGCCGGCGACGATCCACGACGCGCCGCCATCCTCGAAGCGGAACTGCACGAGCCAGTCGTCGC
>DAOKZM010000395.1:3019-3504 GCA_035325665.1 Thermomicrobiales bacterium
GGCCCCACCCCCAGGTGGTGGGGGCGCCGGCGGCGGGGGCGTCCCCCCGCCGCCCCGCCTCCCGCGAGGGGAAGCGCCAGGGGCCGGTGGCCGCCTTTCGGCCCGCCCCGACTGGCGACGCCGCCGCCCCCCGTGACGGCGTCGTGGACGAACCGGTCCTCCTGGTCGCGTTGGAACTCCATCAGCCGGCGGCGCTCTTCGTGGTTCATCGGCGCCCCCTCGTCGTTCGGCCATCGGGCATCGTCGCGGTCGTCCGTGGCACGCCGAGGTGGCCAAATCACGTGGCGGGCTGGCAAAGATCGAGGACAGGGGATGGACTGGCCCAACACCCACGCATGGCGGCGCACATCGCGCGTGCCGCGAACCCTGGACCGGCGCAGCTCGGGCCGTCCGGTCGTCAGCGGGCCGTCACGGTGGTTGGGTGAGGGGCCGTGATCCTAACAATATTGGCGTTTCCCGGAGCAGGACGCTCCACCGGAGATGCA
>DAOKZM010000396.1:0-3501 GCA_035325665.1 Thermomicrobiales bacterium
GGGGCGACGCTCTTGTACTGCTCGATCCAGGCCTGGTAGATCGGATCCGGGAACGACGCGCCGGAGCCGGTCAGGTCGGCCTTCACGTCGCGCGCCTCCCAGACCGACGCCGAAGCGGCCGGGCTGGCGGGCGCCGTGGTCGGTGAGGCAGCAGGCGTGGTCGGCTCGGGGGCCTGTGTCGGCGCCGTGGTGGCGGCTGCGCCCGAGGACGTCGTAGCGGTAGCCTCGTCATCGTCGCTGCCGCAAGCGGCGAGCACCATCATCGCGGTCATGATCACCGCGACGAGCACCAGCAGCCGCTTCCAGCCTCGCGACTTCGTCTCGGAACTCCCACTCACTCGAACAACCCTTTCCTTGGCAACCCGCCGGATGGACATCACCCGGCGAAGCGGTACCCAACTCCATGCACCGTCTGGATCAGCTTCGACCCATCCGGATCACCCTCCAGCCGCTCGCGCAGCCAGCGTATGTGGACATCGACGTTGCGGGGATCGACGACGATCTCCGGCCCCCAGACCATGTCGAGCAGCTCGGCCCGGGTGCAGACCTCGCCGGACCTCGACACGAGGGCCGAGAGCAGCCGGAACTCCTTGAGCGGCAGGTGTAGCTCGCGCCCGTGGAAGATCGCGCGATGCTCCTTGACGAGAATCGTCAGGTCTCCCGAGACGAGCACCTTGTCGCTATCACGTGCAGGCTCGGCCCGCCGGAGTAGCGCGTTGACCCGCGCTAGCACCTCGCGGAGCGAGAACGGCTTCGTGACATAATCATCGGCGCCGGCATCCAGCCCGTTGACGATGTCCGCCTCCCGGGTGAGGGCGGTGAGCATGACGATCGGCACGTTGGAAGTCTTGCGGATCAGCCGGCAGACCTGCCTGCCGTCCAGCTCTGGGAGCATCAGGTCGAGCAGGATCAGGTCGGGCGACTGAGAGAGCGCGAGGTCAAGGCCCCTCTTGCCGTCGGCCGCCTGCACGACCTGGTAGCCGTGTCGCTCCAGGTTCCACGCGAGCGTCTCGCGCAACTCGTCCTCGTCCTCGACCAGGAGGATGACGCCCCGGTCTCCCGTCTGTCGTCCCGCCGTCTCGACCACCGTGTCTCCCCTCACGCCGCGCCGCCCACGCGGCGTCGATTTGTCCCACCCTCAACGCTAGGGGTCCGAGGTGATCGCGCCGTTAACGCGTTGTTAAGGCTTTGTTAGGGGATTGCCGCGATGGTGGGAGAGCCATGACGGGACGCCGTTCCCAGCACCCGCACGAATCGACTATCATCTCGTCCTGAGAAATCCCACGGGATCAACAACAGTCGCCGGCTGGACGTGCCAAGCGCTGGGCGCGTGTCTGCCCGATGGTCGAGACAATCGCCGAAAGAGGAGCCAGCGGGTGAACACGAACTCCTGGACGCTCGGCGCGCGAGCCGGTCGCGCATGGCAGCGGTTGCTGATCTGGCTCAACAGCAAGGAGTGGAACGACTGGCTCGAGACCCTGCGACTGGCTCGAGACACTGGCGGTGTTGCTCCTCACGACCGCGTCCCTGATGACGGCCTGGAACGGCTACCAGGCATCGGAATGGGGCGGGCTCCAATCCACGACGTACTCACAGGCATCGGCCAAGCGCATTCAGGCTAGCGACGCCTCCAAGACCGGCAACCTCGAGCTGTTCATCGACATTGAGACGTTCAACGACTTTGCCGACGCGTACGCCAGCAACGACACCCAGCTCATGGCCTTCCTGGAGAAGCAGTTCTCAGACCGCCTCAGGTCCGCCGTCGATGCGTGGCTGAAGACGCAGCCGCTGACGGACCCGGACGCGCCCGCGAACCCGATGGCCATGCCGGAGTACGTATCACCGTCGCTGCAGCGAGCAGACCAGCTATTGGCGGAGGCGGACACGCTGTTCGCGACGGGACTGGAGGCGAGCAACCGCAGCGACGCCTACGTACTGAACACGGTCTACCTGGCGACCGCTCTATTCTTCGCGGGCATGGCCAGCAAAATCTCGGGCCGGCCAGCGCGGACGCTCGTGATCGTCGTCGGCATGGCGATGCTGTTATTTGGCGTCTACCACGCGGTCGTGACGCCAAACATCTGATCGAGAGCCTGCCAACGAGCGTGGGACTCCCTACATGCTACCCTACACCCGGCCGGGGGGGCTGAGCGCTTGGAGCGAAAGGGAAGGGGCACGATGCGCGTCGAGACAGGGCTTGGTGACCTGCCGTGGGGCGAGGTCGTGCGGGAGGCGCGGCTGGCCGAGGAGATGGGCTTTGATGGGATCGGCGCGCCAGAGCTCAAGCGCGACCCGTTCCTGACCGTGGCGGTCGTCGCGCGCGAGACGCGCACGATCCGCTTGGAGACGTCAGTCGCGATCGCTTTCCCGCGCTCGCCGATGGTCGTCGCCTACGAGTCGTTCAATCTCCAGGAGCTGACCGGCGGGCGCTTCGTCCTCGGGCTCGGGACGCAGGTCAAGGGGCACATCGAGCGCCGCTTCTCGACCGTCTGGGACTCGCCAGGCCCGCGGCTGCGCGACTACGTAGGGGCGCTGCGGGCGATCTGGGATACCTGGCAGAACGGCACGCCACTCCGCCACGACGGCCCGTTCTACCAGTTCAGCCTGATGACCCCCGAGTTCTCGCCCCCGCCGCTGAACACCGCGCCGCCCAAGGTGCAGATCGCGGCGGTGAACGAGTACAACATCCGGCTAGCCGGCGAGATTTGCGACGGCCTACGGGTCCACCCATTCTCGACCGCCGAGTACACCCGTGACGTGATCTGGCCGAACATCCAGGCCGGCGCGGCGAAGTCCGGCCGCTCGCTCGACGACTTCGAGCTCTCCGGCGCCGGCTTCATCGCGACCGGCCCCGATGACGAGGCGGTCGCCGCCGCGCGCGAGAACGCCCGCTACCGGATCGCATTCTACGCTTCGACGCGCACCTACCTGCCCGTCCTGGCGCACCACGGCTGGGAGGACCTCAATCCGAAGCTGCGCGACCTGATCGCTCAGAACCGCTGGGACGACCTACCCACGGTCGTGCCGGACGAGGTGCTCGATACCTTCTGCGTCTCCGGCGCCTGGGACACGATCGTCGAGCGAGTCGGGACGCGGCTGGGTGGGCTCGTGGACACGATCTCGGTCAACGCCCCCAATGAGCGCGATCCGCGCTTCGATGCGGTGCTGGCCGGCCTGAAGCAGATCCGCGGCCGGCGCGATGCCTGATGGCCGGTGAGGACCTCTTCGCCGGGACCGCCTGGTACTACGCGCGCTACCGCCCCGGTTACCCGCCCGAGATGATCGACTGGCTGGTCGAGCAGATGGCGCTCGACGGCACTGGCCGGCTGCTCGACCTCGGCTGCGGGACCGGCCAGCTCATCCTGCCGCTGGCGCCGCACGTCACGGCCGCAATCGGGATGGACCCCGACATCGATATGCTCGCCGAGGCGGCAGCGGCGGCCATGCGCATGGGGATCGAGAACGTCGAGTGGGTGGCCGGGCGATCGGACGCCCTGACGG
>DAOKZM010000397.1:0-3493 GCA_035325665.1 Thermomicrobiales bacterium
TCGCGCTGTTCAGCTCGGCCCTGTTCACCTTCCTCGTCATCGCGACGTTCGTCGACCATATTCGGGCGAACCTGAAGTCGCGCGTCAGCCTGGGTCGCGCGATCGCCGGTGCGACGCCGATCGCGGTCGTCGCGGCGCTGCTGCTCCAGGGCATTCTGCTCGGCGGCTCGCTGAACCGGGTCGAGGCACTCGAGGCGCTGACCTACAACCCCCGGACCGCCGGGGTGGACCGCCTGGAGCGAGGGGCGCTCGGGGGCCAGGAGCCGTCGCCCTCTACTCCGCTTGTGCTGGTGTCCCCGACGGCTGCCCCGACGGCGACGGTCGTCCCGACCGCGACGATCGCCCCGACGCCAGCGCCGCGGCTCGTGGAGTCGTGGCTGTTCGACGTCAACCGCAGCGGGATGACGTTCGGTGCGTATGACCCCAAGGCTGCTCTGCGACGGATGTCCAACCTCGACCACCTGTTTACGGCGTGGCTCGACGATTCGACGGGCGGCGTCCCGATGGCCGAAATCCGCGCGTCCTACGATCGTGGCACGCCGGTCATGCTGTCGTGGGAGCCGTGGCCGACAGCCGGCCGGGAGTCCGACTCCATCGTCGAGGACACGATCGCGGGCGCGTACGACCCACTGATCCGGCGTGCCGCACGGTCGGTTGAGGGGTTCCAGCAGCCGATCCTCATTCGCGTTGGGCATGAGATGGATATGGATGGCCTGTATCCGTGGGCGGGGGCGGCGCCCGACCGGTTCATCGCGATGTACCGCCATACCATCGACATCTTCCGCGAGGAGGGCGCGACCAACGTCCTCTGGGTCTGGTCGCCGGCTGGTATCTCCGGCGCTCCGCTGTACTACCCCGGAGACGCGTACGTCGACTACATCGGGCTCACGATCCTCGAATACTCCGGTTGGGAGTCTGCTGCCGGACACGCGGCGCCGCGTGAGTTCAAGGAGCTGGTGAACGAGAAGTATCAGATGATGCGCCTGTTCGATAAGCCGATCCTACTGGCGGAGGTCGGGATCGATCTGCCGGCCGGCCTGAAGGCAGAATCGGTCCGCCAGATGATCGCGGTCACCGAGTGGTTCCCGAAGATCCGCGGGGTGGTCTACTTCAACGATCGCAACCCGGTCACGCCGATTATCCAGGACCGGCCGCAGTGGTCGCTGAGCCCCGCCGATCGAGCCATCCTGTCGTCGGCACTGTCCGCGGCCGACTGGTTCGAGACGGGAACCACACAGCAGTAGATCCCGAGTGTTCCCTGGCGGACGCACCGTGGCGGCGATTCTGCCGCCACGGTGCGTCTTGCATTGCGCCTCGCGGTATGCGATCATCCCCGCCATCAGCCGTGGGATCTTCGGAACACGGTCGATAAAGGCAAACCCGTCGTGAGGCGGGGACGCAAAGCCATGGAGCTCATCACGATGAGCCCGCCAGGCTACCGAAACGACTACGACGTTGAGATGGCATGCACCTGATCGGCGAGGTCAGGAGCGGCCGCAGGGTCGTGGGGCTGGAGATTACGGCAATGTCGGGACCGTATCGTCGGCTCATCGTCGCTGGCTTGCTGGCGCTGATGGCCCTCTCGCCGTTCCAGCCGTTTGGCTGGATGTCCGCGAACGACGAGCTTTCAGCAGCCGGTCGCACCATCAGCCCTCCGATCGCAAGTGAATCCGGGCAAAAAGCGGTGATCTTCGGTGTCTATCCTGACGCCGGCAATGGCCAGGTCGGCAACGTGTCCTCGCCGGAGCACGCGCAGGTGATCGACGCGATCCAGCAGCTCCGAGGGAACCAGCCGTTCGACGTGCACCTGTACACGGCGTGGAGCTGGCACAACGACGCCGATCTCGACGCGAAGATCAATGCGTACACGGCCGCCGGCCTCGCGATCACGCTGACGATCAAGTACTCGCCACCGGTAGGCCGCGACGGCGATGTCAAGGGCTATGCGAAGTTCGTGCAGCAGATCGTCCGCCGTTATGGCTCGAACGCCGCCGTTCAGCGCTACGTCATCGGCAACGAGGCGAACGTCACCTGGGGTGACCCCAGCTCGTCCGACGGACCCTTCAAGAACGCGAGCCGTGCGGTCGTCGACGGTGTCGCGGCGGCGTCCCAGCAGTTGGCGCTGATGAAGTCGCCCGCGCAGATCGGCACGAGCATGGCGATCATCGAGCCGGGCCACGACGCCCGCTTCCTCCAGTCGCTGGCGACAATGGGAGGCCGCCAGTTCGTGCGGTCCGTCTCGTTCATCGGCATCAACGTCTATCCGGGTATCTGGCCGGTCGGAAGCGGCGACCCGTACGCCGATATGGTCACGCATCTTCGAACGACGCGCTCGGCGATGTCTCGGGCCGGGTTTGCCTCCGGCGTGTCCATCGCGGTTTTGGAGAACGGCTTCCCGACGGCCGACGATGCCGACCAGTCCGCGCGGTTGACGCCGATGGTGAAGGCTGTCTGCAGCGTCGCCGGCGAGGTGGGTGTCAGCAGCTACTCGTGGTTCGGCCTCATCGACTCCGACTCCTGGTCGGACAATCCGTATGCCCACTTCCGCCTGCTGCGCTCCGACCTCAGCAAGCGTCCCTCGTTCGATCTCTATAAGGAGGCCGTCGCCACGGCGTGCCCGTCCTAGCGAGTCGACTCTGGCCAGCTGGATGACCGCAGCCGTTCAGTGTGGCGCCGCGCCAGAGTGTCTGTCGCGCGGCAGCCGGACGTGAAATGTCGTGCCCTGTCCCGGCGCGCTCTCGACGGCGACCGAGCCGCCCTGCGCCTCGACGAGCTGCTTGACGATCGCCATCCCCAGGCCGGCGCCGTCGTGCGCTCGTTGGCCCTGCTCGACCTGGTAGAAGCGCTCGAAGACGCGCTCCCGCTCCTCGTCGGTCATGCCGATGCCGGTATCGCTGACCCGCACCTCGACCGTGTCGTCCATTGCCTCGCCGTCGATGACGACCAGCCCGCCCTCCGGCGTGTGGCGCAGCGCGTTGTACAGCAGGTTGCCGAGAATCTGGCGCATCCGCGTCGGGTCGGCCATGACCGGCGGAAGGTCGGGGGTGACGACCGAGCGGACGCTCACCCGGCGCTGGTCCCAGGCGACGGGATGGATCGCTCCGGCCAGCTCGCCCGCGATCTGGCCGACGTTGACCGGCTCGGGTCGCATCGGCAGCGACGTCTCCTCCAGCCGGGCAATCGTGAACAGGTCGTCGATCAGTCGGCTGAGGGTGGTGGTCTCCTGGTGAATCACGCCGAGCGCGTCGCGCAGCTCCGGCGTCGCCTGTCCATCAGCGCCGCCGGCGATCTGCTCGACGTGCCCCTGGATGATCGCGATCGGGGTGCGCAGGTCGTGGGAGACGTTGGCGACGAACGCCTTGCGCTCGCGGTCGGCACGGTCCAGGTGGTCGAGCATCTCGTTGAAGCGCCGACCGAGCTGGGCGATCTCGTCCTCGCCACCGATCGTCGCGCGTGCCTGCCGGTCGCCGGCCGCCATCGCCGCCGCGGCGTC
>DAOKZM010000398.1:0-3478 GCA_035325665.1 Thermomicrobiales bacterium
CGAACAGGTCGCGCACGCGCGACGCGCCGACGCCGACGAACATCTCGACGAACTCCGACGCGCTGACGCTAAAGAACGGCACCCCGGCCTCACCGGCCACCGCCTTGGCCATCAGCGTCTTGCCCGTCCCCGGCGGGCCGACCAGCAGGATGCCGCGCGGCAGCCGCGCCCCGATCTGGTGATACTTCATCGGATTCTTGAGGAAGTCCACCACCTCGGTCAGCTCGCGCTTGGCCTCCTCCTCACCGGCCACGTCCTGGAATGTCAGATGCGGCCGCTCCGGGTCGTACATCTTCGCGCGCGATCGACCGAACCCGAACACGTTCTGCTGTCCCCGGCTCATGTTGCGCGTCATTAGCACGATCAGGCCGACGAACAGCAGCAGCGGCGCGATGGTGAATAGCAGCGTCGGCAGGATCGACTGGCTCTGCTTCTTCGCTTGAATCTCGACCCCATTGTCGCGCAGCAGCGGCAGCAGCTGCTCGTTCGAGTTCTCCGGGATTACCGTCTCGAACTGCGTATCCTTGACGGACTCGGCGCTCCCGGCCGGCGCCGTCTGCCCTGGCGGCAGCAGCTCCTCCCCAGTCCAGGTCATCTCCTGCTTGAACTCGCCGGTGATGTCCTGGCCGGTGATCGTGACTGCCTTTATCTGCTGCTGCTCGACTGCTGTGAGCAGCGACGAATACGGCAGTGCGATCCTCGACTCGTCCTGCGGCCAGAGGAACATATAGATATAGCCCGCCGAGAGCGCCGCCAGCAGCACCCAGAACAGCCAGCTCGGCATGCGGAAGCGTGGCTGTGGCTGGCTGTTGCCTTTGCCCTGAGGGGTGCGCCTCGGCTGTTGTTGGCGACCACCTGGATCCATCATGATGTTGCAGACTCCTCTATGTCGCGTCACTCCCGGTGATTTCGCGTCCCGGTCCGGCGCGTGGGTATAGCAAACTCAACGAACGCGTCGCATTCGCTTGACTCTAAGGATAAGCCACCGTCAAGTGGAGCGTTAGCCCATCGTACGCCGTTCGCGTCGCCTGCGGTAAGGTTGTGCGCCGTGGAGCGGGCGTGGCTGGACGTCGAAGTACGATGCGGAGCGATAGATGGAAGCGGCAGGCGACGAGGCGCTGCTCGAATTCTGGGCGCTCGCCCAGCAGCTTAAGGCGGTCAAGCGCCAGGGCTGGCTGGACCGTGGCGTGACCGACCCCGAGTCCTCCGCCGAGCATTCCTGGGGCGTCGCCCTCCTCGCCTGGCTCCTGGCGCGCGACGAGCCGGATCTCGACCGCGACCGGGTCCTTCTCCTCGGCCTCGTCCACGACCTCCCCGAGGCGCTGGCCGGCGACCCAACCCCCTTCGACCGCTACCGCGACCAGCGCGGCGCGATCGAGCCGGGCCACTTCGCCGAACCCCCTGCCTACACCCCCGAGGATCGCCAGCAGAAGCTCGCCGCCGAGCGCGATGCACTGGCGCGCATGCTCGCCCCGGTCGACCCATCCCTCGCCGCCGAGGTTCACGATGCCTGGGAGGATTACGAATCGGGCCGCAGCCCAGAAGCCCGCTTCGTCCGCCAGGTCGACAAGCTGGAGACTCTCATCCAGGCGGAGGCGTACGCGAGACGTCAGCCGGGGCTCGCCATTGAGTCGTTCCGCCTCGGCGCTGCCCGCGATGTCACCGACCGCCGCCTGGCCCCACTCGTCCGGCTGACCCGGAGGCCGTAGCCGGCTCGGTCGTCTCGCCCCATGGTTGCTCCGGTTCTCCCGCCTCGGCGTCCAGCTCGTCCAGCCGGGACCGGCTCATCTTCGGGACCAGCACGCCCATCGCCAGCGACGCCACGACCACCGCCGCGCCGCCAGCGATCATCGCGATCCGCGGCCCGACCAGCCCGGCCATGACACCGCTCTGGAACTCGCCCAGCCGCGGCCCGCCCATCGCCATCGCCGAGTGCGCGGCCGCAACCCGGCCGCGCAACGGGTCCGGCGTCGCCAGGTTGCGGATCACCGCGCGCATCGCCACGCTGACCGAGTCCGCCGCGCCGGCCCCCGCCAGCGCCAGCAGCGCGACTACCAGCGTCGTGCTCGCCCCGAAAAGCATGAGGCATGCGCCGTATCCAACCACCGCGCCGACCATCACCATCCCCGGCCGCCCCGGTTGCGGGATCAGGGCGATCAGCAGCCCGCCCAGTACCGCCCCCGCGGCCGGCGCCGAAAGCAGTAGCCCAAACCCTTCCGGCCCGATGTTCAGCACGTCGGTCGCGAACACCGGAGCCAGCCCGACCGTCGAGCCGAGCAGCGTCGCCAGGAAGTCGAGCGTGATCACCCCCCAGATGACCGGCGTCCGGCGAATGAAACTCAATCCCTCGACGATCGCCTCCAGGTGATTGCCGCGCATCATCGGCGGCTCCATGCGAGTCTTCATCACCAGCAGCGCTGCGATCACGAACAGGAACGATGCGGCGTCCAGCATGTAGGTGCCGGACAGCCCGATCTTCCCCACCGCGACGCCGCCGACGGCCGGCCCGACCATTCGCGCCACGCTGAAGACCAGGATGTTCATCGACATGGCCGGCGCAAGCTCGCGCCGTGGCACCAGCGCCGGGATTAGCGCCTGCCGCGCCGGGCCGTCGAACGCCGACGTCGCCGCCGCCAGCGCCGCGACGACATAGAGCAACCAGATCGTGACGGAGCCCATCATCGTCGCGACGGCGATCACTACGCTCAGCAGCATCAGCGCCGCCTGCGTCACCAGCAGCACGGTCCGCCGGTTGAACGCGTCGGCGACCGCCCCGCCGATCAACGAGGTCGACAGGATCGCCACCGCCCGGATCAGTCCCAGCAGCCCGAGCTGGACCGCCGAGCCCGTCAGCTCGTACACCTGCCACGACAGCGCCGCCGCGTGCATCTGGGTGCCCAGCATCGAGACGAACTGGCCCATCCAGATGTAGCGATAGTCCCGGTGCCGCAGGACGTGGACCGGTAGCTTCCGCCGTCTCTCGTCGTCGATCCCGCTCAACCGTCCCTCACCCCTCGCCCCTCGTCCGCGACCCCGCGACCGCAATCGATCAGCATACCGGCGGCTGGCTCACCTTGCCACTTGAATCGCAGGGCCCGTGCGCTATGATCGCCCGACCACCAGCAGGCAGGGGAGGGCGCTCGTGAGCGGTGGCAGCTCGGCGAAACCCGAGGCGCACGTCGAGGGCGAGGTCAGTCGGTCCCGCGAGGCGACGCGCTTCGGCGCGCTCGACATCCCGGTCTTCCGAAACTCCTTCCTCGCCACCATCATCTCCAACATCGGCTCGTGGATGCAGATCCTCGCCCAGGGCTGGCTCATTCTCGAGCTGACTAACTCGCCGTTCTATCTCGGTCTCGTCGGCCTCGTCCGGGCCGTTCCGACCATCACGCTCTCGCTCGTCGGCGGCGTCCTGGCGGATCGCTTCTCGCGCACCCGCATCCTGATGGTCACTCAGACGGTGATGGCTCTCTCATCGCTC
>DAOKZM010000399.1:0-3205 GCA_035325665.1 Thermomicrobiales bacterium
GTCGCGACCAGTTCCGCCAGTCGGACCGATGCATGGCTTGTGGACATATTGCGATTGTATGTCCTGGCGGCGCTGGCGCATATCAACGTTCGATCAACAATTACGGGATCTCACGGGAGGTGCGCGTACAATACTCCGACTTCGATCCGAACCCATAGCGGGAGTGAGGACGTACCATGATTCAGACCTGGAGAGACACCGACCTCGAGGCGGCGATCCTCGACGACATCACCCTCGACGAGCCGTGGGCGCTGATCGAGCGCTTCAGCACGCTCACCCGCCTCTCCGGCTCGGCCGACGAGGCGCAAGCCGTCGACTACATCACCGGCAAGCTCTCCGGCTGGGGCATCGAGCACGCGGTCTACCACCCGACCTGCCTGATCAGCCTCCCCGGCCCGGCTACGCTGCGGACCCTCGGTGACGGCGGCAAGAGCTACACGGTCAAGACCCCCTCGTTCTCGCCGACGACCGGCGGTCAGGAAGTCGAGGCCGAGCTGGTCTACGTCCCCGGCAGCCAGGCGGCCGGCATCAACGAGCTGTTCTCAGACCAGCGCACTGCGGCCGGCCAGGACCTGCGCGGCAAGATCGTCATGACCGAGGGGCTCGGAATCGCCGCCCGCGGCTTCGACCTGGCCGGCTCCGGCGCGGTCGCCGCGTTGTTCATCAACCCTGGCCAGCGCATCCACGAGGGCATTACGACCACCACCTGGGGCTCGCCCGACATCGACTCGCTCGGCCGGACGCCCCCGGTCCCGATCCTGACGATCAACCGGCCGGACGGCGACGCGCTGATCGAGCAACTCCGCCAGGGTCCGGTGCGCGTCGCCTTCTCTAATCAGACCGACACCGGCTGGCGAGAGATTCCGGTGATCGTCGCCGAGATCGACAGCGAGGCCGATACCGACGACTTCCTCCTCTTTCACGGTCACCTCGACTCCTGGCACGTCGGCGTCGGCGACAACGCCACCGGCGACGCCACCCTGCTCGAGCTTGCCCGCGTCTTCCAGCGCCACCGCGACAAGCTCGAGCGCTCGATTCGGGTCGCCTGGTGGAGCGGCCACTCGCACGGCCGCTACGCCGGCTCGACCTGGTACGCGCAGGAGTTCGCCCACGACATCCTCCAGCACTGCGTCGCCCACGTGAATTGCGACTCCCCCGGCTGCCGCTGGGCGACGGTGTACGAGAACGTCTCCTGGATGAGCGAGGCCGCCGAGTTCGCCAAGAACGTCATCCGCGACGTCACTGGTCTGGAAGCGACCGGCGAGGGGCACGTCCTCCGTGCCGGCGACTGCTCGTTCAACAACCTCGGCGTCACGACCTACTTCATGCTCTCCTCGACCATGCCGCAGGACCTCGTCATCGAGAAGGGTTACTACCCGGTCGGCGGCTGCGGGGGCAACATCGCCTGGCACACCGAGGACGACACCCTCGAGATCGCCGACCGCGACAATCTCCTGCGCGACATGCGTGTCTACGCCGCCGCCATCCTTCGCACGGTCAACGCGCCGATCCTGCCGTTCGACTACCGCGCCACCGTGGACGAGATGGCCGAGGCGGTCCGCGGCTACCAGGCTGCTGCGCTGGACGCCTTCGACTTCGAGCCGAGCCTGGACGCGCTCGACGCGCTGCGTGACGCGCTCGACGAGCTCTACGTCTCGTTCGAATCGGCAGGCGACGACGCCGAGCGGATCGCCGCCGCCAACGACGTCCAGATCGACATCGGCCGCATCCTCGTGACCCTGGGCTACCCCCGCGATGGCCGCTTCCGCCAGGACCCGGCCCGCGCCATCCCGACTGTACCGCTCCTCGCCACCGCCAACCAGCTCGCCGGAGCAGACGACGACATGCGCCAGGCGATCCTCAACGACCTGCGCCGCGGCCAGAACGAGGTCGTCTGGGAGCTCGTCCAGGCCATCGGCGCCGTCGAAAACGCCCTCGCCTGGCAGGTCCTCCAGGAGGAGGCCGACTGACGGCGATCGTTCGCTGAACGAGCACGCGCGTCCTGCCCAAGCCGAAACGGGGCAGCCGGCATGGCGCCGACCGCCCCGTTTCGCGTCGCGGTTATCTGCCTACTGCTCGACCCACCAGGTCTCGGCGTTGAAGCGGGTGTTCTGCTGGCTCGGGAAGAAGTTGTGAACGCGCTTGCTCACCCCGGTGATCCCCTGGGTGAAGACCGTCACCCCCATCGGGATGTCGGCCAGCAGCGCGTTCTGGAACTCCGTGTACAGCTCGACCCGCTTGTCCTTGTCCGGCTCCGAAGCTGCCTGCTTCAGCAGGTCGTCCACCTTGGGATTGCAGTACTTCACGATGTTGAATCCCGCCTTGTAGGAGTCACAGGCCCACATCGGAGACTGGTCCGGCGTGGCGTCCCAGCTGAATCCAACCAGGAACGTCTCGAAGTCGAACGTCTCGGTGATGCGCGAGACGAGTTGCTGGAACGGCTCGGGCGACGGCGTCATCTCGACGCCGATCTCCTTCCAGTATTCCTGCATCGCCTGCAGTGACTGGACCGCGATGTTATTGCCGGAGATGCCGTACATCGTGAACGACATCCGCTCGCCGTCCTTCGCCCGGATCCCGTCCGAACCGGCCACCCATCCGGCGTCGTCCATCAGTTGGTTCGCCTTGTCCACGTCGTACTCGTAGCGCAGGTCGGGGTCGATCCCCTCGGGGTTGGCCGCCCACGATAGCGTCGGCAACGTTCCGACCGCCACCTCGGCGTAGCCGAAGTAGATGTTGTCGACGATCGACTGCCGGTCCAGCGCGTACATCAGCGCCTGGCGGACCCGAACGTCCTGGAACTTCGTCGTCTTCGCCTCGTCCAGGTTCGTCCCGTAGAACGTGAAGCTGAGCTGTGGATAGACGACGATGTCGACGTCGGTGGCCTTGAAGTCCTCGACCTGCGACCCTTCGACGCCAACGTAGACATCCACCTCACCGGTCTTCAACTGCTGGACCGCCGAGGCCGTGTCCGGCACGATCTTGTAGATCACCTCGTCCAGCACCGGCGTGCCGTCCCAGTAGTCGTCGTTCCGCACCAGCGTGACGTGGTCGGCGGTGATCCACTCCTTGAACTTGAACGGCCCGGTCCCGACCACCCGCGACGCGTCGCCACCGGTCGAGCCCGGATCCTGCTGAACGCTCGCAGCCGGGATGTCCTTCCAGATGTGGTTGGCGATGATCCGGTAGCTGCCGAGGTCAATCG
>DAOKZM010000399.1:3215-3473 GCA_035325665.1 Thermomicrobiales bacterium
CTGACTCAGCGCGAACTCGATCGTGTAGTCGTCGGTCGCCTCGACCGAACTGATCTTCGCCGTCAGCCCGGACGTCTGGTTCGAGCCGCTCTCCGGGTTCATGAACAGGTCGTAGGTGAACTTCACGTCCGCCGCGCTGAACGGCTCGCCGTCGTGCCAGACGACCCCCTCGCGGAGGAAGAACGTCCAGGCGGACGCGTCGGCTGACGCCTCCCAGGCGACCGCGAGATTCCCGACCGGCTCGAGCGTGTCTGGATT